>JAJZLA010000127.1 GCA_021803845.1 bacterium
AGAGACAGCTTCAATCCGCTGTAAGATATGCCCAAAATTATGCCATGAGCCATTTTGTTTATACGGCGGTCGTATTTTCCGCAACCGGCTCAAACCCTTCCTGCGCTTTGGGAAACCCCGGCGCGGCTTATTCGGGCTACGCGGTATGCGCCTGCAACGGCAATTCAAATAATTCTTCCATACAGCCGCTTGTAAATCCGCTTGCGCAAACCGCCGATAATTTTTACGTAACTATGAATTACGGCATAAGCTACAGCGTGCAGGGGCAGGGATTCGCGGCAGATTATATCGCTTTTAATTCGCAGGGCGCGCCCGGAACGTTTCAGGGCAACGGCAATCCTTGTCCATCTATAGGCGGCGCCGTTTTTCAGCCGTACGGCAATAACGCCTCCGCGCCGGTATCTTTATCTTTCGGAACTTCGCCGCCCCAGCTGACCTTCTATATATATCCGCAAACTGGGCTCGTAAGCTATAACGGCTCCTTATAATAGTTATTTTCGTTTAAAAATATTCACAAATTAAACCTTTGGTGGTATAATATTTAAAATTAATTTAAAAACAGGGGGGATTTAATCTATGAAAAGCTTTAAATCTTTAGCAGTTCAGTCTTTATTGTCGATTTTTGCCGTTGCAGTTATCATACCCGTTTTTGCCGGTTCATCTTTTGCCAGGTTTTACTGTCCGCTTGGATATTCGTATAACCCCAAAATACAGCTTTGCGTCGGAAAAGGCGCTTTAAAAGGCTACAATGCTTTACCTGTCACTAAAATAAACGTGTTTAAAGGAAAAAATCATATATATATTTGTCCGGATAAATATGCATACTCTAAAAAAATCCAGCTGTGCAAAGGGGAAGGCTCATTAAAAGGCAGTACCGCACAGCCCACGGTCAAGACCGTAATTGCTTTAAAAACTTCGGGAAAAGTTGCAAAAAAATCGGGAAAATCCTTGAAAAACGGCGCAGCTAATGCAAAAGCGGCCGAATCTAAAACATTGAAGAAAAGTTAATAACCGATTGAAAATGAATATAGCCGTAATATTAAGGTCAAGAGAAATGTTCGGTATTCTAAAACCTTTTCTCGGCGGCCATAATGTCGCGCATTATACAAGTAAAGAAGATTTTTTAGAGGACATAAAAGCGGCGGCGCAAAACCGCCCGTATTTTTTATCCGAAGATTCGGTTTTAATAGTAAATGCCGGGATTCCGGTAGGCGAAGATATTTTATCTTCCGGAAACATCAAGTTAGTTCAGCAGTTCGGCATAGGTTACGAAAACGTCGATTTAGATTATGCTTCAAAAAAGGGTATTTTAGTATTTAACGTTCCTACGCTGGGAACTTACAACGCCGTTTCGGTTGCGGAATTGTCTTTGTTTTTTGTTCTTGCGCTTGCAAGAGATTATAACGGATGCGTAAATTCAATCAGCCACGGTATCGCCAATCAGCCGATGGGGAACAGCATCTCCGGTAAAAAATTCGCTATTGCGGGACTCGGCGGAATAGGGCGGGAAATAATCAAGATGCTGAAGCCGTTTAATTCCGAAATTTACGGCCTTAAACACAGCAAGCCGGAGGACGGTTACGCGGACAGGCTAGGAATTAAATTTGCCGGAACGGTTGACGGCGATTTCAAAAAAATTCTCCCGTTAGCAGATTATATTATACTTGCCGTTCCTTTGGAAAAGAATACCGAAAATTTAATTAACGACGAAACCGTCGGTTTGATGAAATCCGGCGCATGCGTCGTAAATGTGGGAAGAGCGGGCTTAATCAATAAAGATTCCCTCATAAAAGGATTAAAAAGCGGCAAAATTAAGGGAGCCGGTCTTGACGTATTTTGGGAAGAACCGGTTCACGTAAGCGACGAAATATTTCATTTCAACGTTATAGCTACACCGCACATAGGAGGCGCTACATACGAATCTATAACCGATATTTCCCGCATATGCGCGCAAAATATAAACGGGTGGATAAATAACGGAGATTTAACGAACTGCGTAAATAAAAATTTAATCTAAAATATAAATAAATTAACGGCAACTAACTTAAATAAACGGGACTATTATGGAATATAAAGATACTTTGAACCTTCCGAAAACCGATTTTCCGATGAAGGCAAATTTAAAGGCCACCGAGGAAAAATTCCTCAAGGAATGGGAAGAAAGCGGGCTTTATAAAAACATAATAGAAAAGGCAAAAAACAGGCCTAAAACTTTTATACTTCACGACGGCCCTCCCTATGCCAACGGCCATATTCATTTAGGAACCGCGTTAAATAAAATATTAAAAGATATAATAGTCCGTTTTAAGCTTATGTCGGGATATTACGCGCCTTTTATCCCCGGGTGGGACTGCCACGGGCTTCCTATCGAACATAACGTAGATAAAACCTTAAAGTCTAAAGATTCGATTTCCAAAAGCGAAAAAAGAAAGCTTTGCCGCGAATATGCCGGCAAGTTTGTAGATATTCAAAGACTGGAATTTAAAAGGCTCGGAAGCATAGGCAGATACGACGTCCCTTATCTTACGATGAATTACGCATATGAAGCCAATACGGTCAGGAAGCTTGCCGATTTTATAAAAAACGGGGGGCTTTACCGGGCGAATAAGCCGATATACTGGTGTTCGTCATGCAAAACGGCTCTTGCCGAAGCCGAGGTTGAATATGCAGAAAAATCTTCGCCTTCCGTTTTTGTTAAGTTTAGAATAAATTCCAGCCTCGAAGATATTATCGATTATTCTAAAACCGGAGGCAAAGACGTTTTTGCCGTAATCTGGACTACGACGCCGTGGACTATTCCGTCCAATCTTGCTATATCTTTACATCCCGATTTCGAGTATTCTTTTGTAGATAACGGGAAAGAAATTTTTATCCTCGAAGAAAGCCTCGCCGAAGAATTGATGAAAAAATTCGGATACGGCGAATTTAAAATAATAGCTAAAACAAACGGGAAAAACCTCGAAAATAAAACCGCCCGCCATCCTTTTATAGACAGAAATTCTTTGCTTGTGCTCGGTTCCCATGTAAAAAAAGATGCCGGAACGGGCCTAGTCCATACCGCGCCAGGCCACGGCGACGACGATTATGCCGTAGGGCTTAAATATAATCTGCCGGCTTATGCTCCGATAAATAACGAAGGAAGATTTTTAAAGGAAGTAGATACGTTTGCGGGAATGCACGTGTTCGAATCTAATCCGCACGTTATAGAAAAACTCAAAGAAGTAGGGGCGTTAGTCCTTGAGGAAAAAATAGAACATTCTTATCCCCACTGCTGGAGATGCAAGCATCCGGTAATTTTAAGGTCCACTAAGCAGTGGTTTATTTCTATGGAAATAAATAATTTGCGGAATAAATCGTTAGACGAGCTGGAAAAAGTAAAATGGATTCCCAAATGGGGAATAGACAGGATTTCCGGCATGCTTGAAACGAGGCCGGACTGGTGCGTTTCGAGGCAGAGGTCATGGGGCGTTCCCATAACGGCATTTTACTGCAAGAATTGCGGCGAAGCATATATAGATTACGAACTTGCGCTTAAAATAGCCGACGAATTCGAAAAATACGGCGCCGACGTCTGGTTCGACAAGCCCGCCGAATATTTTATAAATTTAGGCAAAAAAGACGTAAAATGCGGAAAATGCGGCTCTAAAGAGTTTGAAAAGGAGGAAGATATACTCGATGTTTGGTTTGACAGCGGCGTCAGCTATTACTGCGTCCTTAAAAACGACGAAGAGATTAAATCCGCGGGATTTCCGGCAGATTTATACCTTGAAGGCTCCGACCAGCACAGGGGATGGTTTCATTCCAGCCTTCTTATCGGCGTAGGAACCGGCGACGGAGCGCCTTATAAAACAGTTTTAACACACGGATTTGTAGTTGACAGCTCCGGCAAAAAAATGTCCAAATCTCTCGGCAACGTCATCAGCCCCGATGAAATAATAAATAAATACGGCGCAGATATTTTGAGGCTGTGGGCGGCTTCCGAAGACTATAAAAACGATATGAGGATATCTCAGGAAATAATACTAAGGCTTTCCGAAGGATACAGGAAGATAAGGAATACCCTGCGTTTTATGCTCGGCAATTTATACGATTTCAATGAAACAGGCGATTCGGTAAAATATGAAAATTTATCCGAGTTGGACAAATACGCGTTGCATAGAATTACGCTTCTTTCGCAGGATATTTTAAGGCATTACGAAAATTACGACTTTCATCTCGTTTATCAGGGGATTTATAAATTTCTAATAGAATTTTCTTCTTTTTATTTAGATATAGTCAAAGACACGCTTTACGCGGAAGGAAAAAATTCGGTAAAAAGGCGGGCAGTGCAGACCGTATTTCATTATGCGCTTAACGTATTTATAAAGTTTCTTTCGCCCGTTATTCCTTTCAGCGCTTCGGAAACTTGGGGATATTTTAAAAAACAGGCAAAGCCTGAGAGTATTTTTTTCGAAAAGTTCGATGAACCGGACGGCTCTTATCAGAATTTTGAAATAGAAGAAAAATTCGATAAACTTATAGAGATTAGAAATATAGCTTTAGCCGCTCTGGAAAAGGCGAGGGATAGAAAATTTATAGGAAGTTCGCTTGAAGCAAAAGTCGTTTTAAAAGCAAGTCGAGAAGATTACGATTTGTTAAGCAAAATAAACGCGGACGAATTAAAAGATTTATTTATAGTATCGGGAGTGGTTCTGCAGAAAAAAGAACCGTCGGAAACCGATATAACGGAAGCCGAAGTTGAAAAAGCAGACGGAGAAAAATGCGCAAGGTGCTGGAAATACGATACTTCGGTCGGAAAGCACGAAGATTATCCCGATATCTGCGAAAGATGCAGGAGCGTCGTATCGCAGATTACAATTAACTGACAGCAAATATTATCATGAAAAAAAAGATAATCGCCGCAAATTTTAAAATGAACAAAACGGACGAAGAAATAAAGAAGTATTTTGCCGTTTTTCTCGACCTTATCAACGGATTAAAAAATAAAACGTCTTATGCCGATTTGGACGCCGAGCTGATATTTGCTCCTGCGTTTACGTCGCTTTCGGAAACGCATAAAATTATAGAACCGTATTTAGATTTTATTAAATTATCGTCGCAGAATGTTTATTTCGAAAAAAGCGGGGCATATACCGGCGAAATTTCTATCGATATGATTAAAGCCTGCGGTTGCGTTTATACGATAATAGGGCATAGCGAGAGGAGAAATATATTTAAGGAAAGCGACGAGCTGATAGGCAAAAAAGTCGAGGCGGCTTATGCCGGCGGCGGGGTGACGCCCATATTATGCGTCGGAGAAAATTTAGATATAAGAAAACAAAACGGACAGGAAAGATTCGTCGAAAATCAGCTTTCCGCCGCGTTAAATTCTATTAAAGGCAGGAATATATCTTCTTTGATCGTCGCCTATGAACCCGTATGGGCAATCGGCACGGGTATGTGCATAAAAGCGGACGACGGCGAAGCTATGCACGATTTTATTTACGATTATTTGAAAACGGGGTTTTCTATAGGCGAATTAAGGGTTATATACGGCGGAAGCGTAACGGAAGCAAATATCGAAGAGCTTATGGGCAAGCCTCATATAGACGGCGTTTTAGTGGGCGGAGCAAGTTTAGACCCTCAGAGTTTTTATAACATATTCAAGCTGGCTGTAAAATAATGGAGACGGATTTAAA
>JAJZLA010000128.1 GCA_021803845.1 bacterium
GTTTTAGACTTTTATAAGTGTCTTCAGGCAAGTTAACGCTCGAATTAATTATTAAATTTTTAACGGCGTTTGAAATTTCTTCGGATGCTATAACCCTCATCTGCAATGTTTTCTAAGTTAAGTTTTTACGTTCGTTATAAATATTTTACACATTTATAAAATAAATTCAAGCAAAAAATAAACCATGATTATAAATTTTTATGTATGCAAAAGCCTTCAGCCGCACTGCAAACGGCTAATTCCGGTTGAATTACCACATGGTTTATATTAAATTTTTCAGCGAGAGTATCCTGGATATTATTTATAATGCAGCATATATCGGACGACTTAACGGCGGTTTCTTCAACGAGAATATGGGCGCTTAACAGCTTAAAAGATTTTGACATACTCCATATGTGAAGATCGTGTACGTTTTTTACGCCGGGTGTTTTAAGTATTTCATCTTTTACTTCGGTAAAATCTATTTCTTTAGGAACGCCTTCCAGCAGTATGTTTATAGTTTCGTTTATCACGGAGAATGCCCCTACGGCGATAAGAGGAGATATTATTAAACCGATTACGGGGTCTATATAATTAATTCCCGTGAAATATATGATTAACCCTCCCGCTATAATAGAAATAGAAACTAAAGAGTCTCCGAGTATATGAAAAAAAGAGCTTTTAAGGTTTAAATTATGTTCGATGCCTTTGTGTATTTTTATTCCTATAACTGCGTTTATAAAAAGACTTATAAGCGGGAAAATAATCATAATGCCGGAATTAATTTTTTCGGGATGCACAAGCCTTAGGTAGCTTTCATAAATCAATATTAAAGACAATATGAGAAGCAAAAGCGAATTTAAAAGCGCAGCGAGAATTCCAATCCTATGGTATCCGTATGTATTTTTTTCCGAAGGGCTTTTTCTAACCTGAATTTGTGCAAACCACGCCAAAAGAAGAGAGGACGCATCGACTAAAACATGTCCCGATTCAGAATAAAGCGCCATGCTTTTTGATATTACTGCTCCGCTAAATTCAATGATAAGTATAATCAGAGTAAGCAGGAAAGCGAATTTTAAGCTTTTTTCGGTTTTAAAAGATTCGCCGTTTAAATTTAACGGGCGGTCATGGGTATGCGAATGATGTTCCATAATAATAAGCACCTTTATTTAAGAAAATTATAGCATATCGCGTTATCGTTTTGAAATCAAATTAATTGCCTAAAAGCTTGAAATTTTATAGAATGTTATGACAATGGAAAAAAAAGAAAAAGAAACGGTAGCCCTTTTAAGTTTGTCCCATTTTTTTTGCCATGTAGCGATACTGACGTATCCGGCAATTTTAATACTTATAAAAGACAAATTTCATGTCGATTACGAAACGCTGGGAACGGTTGCGGGCATTTATCTTTTTTTATTCGGCGCGGGCTCTCTCCCCGTGGGTTTTATCGCCGATAAAATAAAAAAGAAACATATTTTACGGGTTTATCTTGCCGGGATGGCGTTTTTTTCTTTCACTGCGGCGGCATCGGCAAATTTTTACGTTTTTTCCCTGTCCATAATTCTTATGGGGCTTATAGGAAGCATTTATCATCCGGTAGGCTTAAGCATGATGTCGTTTATCGGAAGCGATAAATTAAGAGCTTTTGCGATTCACGGCATAGCCGGCACTCTCGGCGTTGCTTTAAGCGCCGGTTTTGCCGGAATCTTAGGCTATTTTTTAGGATATACTTTCCCTTATTTAATACTCGGCATAATATTTACGTCCCTGTTTATCTTATCGTATATATTTAAATCGCAAATCGACGCGGGAGAAACGGCCGCCGCCGCCGCAAAGAATCAGGCAATAGAAAAGCATGCTCCGGCAAGCGCCGCTAAAGGTTTTATAAAAGAATTTTTTCACTTAAATCTCGTTTTGATTTTTATTGCCGAGTTTTTGAACGGGTTTGTTTTTCAGGGCGTATTTTCCTTTTTGCCGGCTTACGTAGGCACGGAACTGAAAAATTATATATTCTTTCATAATCAAGCCGCCGCGGCAGGCGGGTTTTTTGTAACCTTAGCCCTTATAGTAGGCGTATTTTTTCAGTATAACAGCACAAGAATTACGAAAAATTATAAATCGAACAGGGCTTTTGCTTTTTTGGTGCTTGCCAGCGGAATATTTCTTTTAATATCGGGTTTCACGCATAATATTTTACTTTTTATTTCCGTTCTTGCTTTTTCAGCTTTTAATTTTTCCATAAATCCGATTTCAAATCTTATGATAAGCCAGAATGCCCATGAAAGATACAGGGCTACCGCTTACGGCGTTTTTTTCTTTTCGGGTTTCGGCATAGGTTCTGTGGCCGCACCAATAGGGGGTATAATCGCCCAAAAGTTCGCGCTTCATTGGATATTCGCGATGTTCGGCCTAGTATTGCTTGCGTCTTTTGCAATATCTTCCGCGATTAAAGAAGGCAAATATAGATGAAATTGACAGCCTATGCGGATTTTAATATTATATAATATAAATAAGTTAAGCAATAATTAAGGAGGCATTATGGCGTCAAAGAAAACCGCAGTCGGATTTATAGGCGCAGGCAATATGGCTTACGGACTGATTAAAGGCATGGCCGGCGCAAACCGAACCGATATTAAAATTTTTATTTACGATACCGACCCGTCGAGAGCTGATTTCGTAAGAGATACTTTAGGGGTAAGTTCGCTTAACAGCATAGGAGAGGTCGTCGAAAACTCCGGAATAGTATTTATCGCGGTTAAGCCTTATTCCGTGGAAAGCGTGCTTGAAGTTGCAGCCGGAGCATTAAACAATTTTAAAAACTATAAGAACATTCCGCTGTTTATTTCTATTGCGGGCGGCGTTAAAGTCGGTTTTATGGAAGAAGTTTTAAAAAAAACGCTTAAAGATAATCTTCCGTTAAAAATATTTAGAGTTATGCCCAATATAAATTCTTTAGCGGGCAAAGGTATGAGCGCAATTTGTTATAACGGCAATGTTTCCCCAAAAGATATAGAAACGGCTTTGGAAATATTAGAAATGTCCTCGTTCGTTTTAAATATGGACGAAAAGTATTTTGATGCAGTAACCGCTTTAAGCGGGAGCGGTCCGGCATATATTTTCTTAATTGCGGAAGGTCTCATTGAAGCGGGAGTAAAGCTGGGCCTTCCGCGGGATATTGCAAAAACGTTAACCGTACAGACGATACTGGGCTCCGCCGAACTTTTAAACAGCCCCGAGTTTTCTAAAACATCCACGAAAGATTTAAAAGATATGGTGACTTCGCCCGGCGGCACTACGGCATACGGGCTTGCAAAACTGGAAGAAGGAAGAATTAAGCATATTCTCGATTCTGCGGTAAATGCCGCATATTTAAGGGCAAAAGGATTAGTTTAAAACATTTATGAGATTATATTTTTTCAACAGCGGCAAAAGTTTTTGAACCGGCAATCCTAATACATTTTCGAACGAGCCTTCATATGATTCTACGATGCCGTGCTCATCCTGAATTCCGTAACTCCCGGCTTTATCGAGCGGAGGATACTCGGACAGGTAACGTTCTATTTCCTTATCGTTCAATGGCTTTATTTTAACGCGGGTTTTATTGCAATCGGTTATATAAATATTTTTGGATTTATTGATTAAGCATATTCCCGTATAAACTTCGTGGGTTTTTCCGGAAAATTCTTTTATCATATTAAAGGCGCTTTTCATATCTTCCGGTTTTCCGTAAACAGCGCCTTCCTTGAATATTAAGGTATCCGAGCCTATTATCCAGTTTTCGGGATATTCGTCCTGCAGGCTTTCGGCCTTCATTAAAGCTAAATTCCTGACAAAATTTCCGAGCGCAAGCGGTATATTTTTGCCGTATTCCTCAAACAGCGGTTCTTTTTCAAGATTATGGTTAACCGCGATAAAATTTATGCCGGTTTTTTTCAATAAAGATATTCTTCTTTCGGATGACGATGCCAGTATAATAAGCGGTGTCATTTATTGAATTTGGGAGGCCTGTTTCCGAATATTGCGGTTCCAAGCCGTATTATAGTAGCGCCTTCTTCTACGGCGGTTTCAAAATCGTCCGACGTCCCCATAGAAAGAACCGCAAGTTCTTTTTTATAAACGCCTTTAGTATTTATATCGTTAAGGAGTTCTTTTAAGAGCTTAAAATATTTTCTGCCGTCTTCCGTCTGCGGCGGCATCGCCATAAGGCCGTTAAGGCGCAATCCATCCAGTTTATTCAATTCGATAATCAAATTATGCAGATAATCGACGGCAATACCGTTTTTAGTTTTTTCCCCCGCAAGATTTACCTCGACTAATATATCCGTCGCGGTATTTTTGGCGAGGGAATATTTATCGATAACTTTCGCAAGTTCTATGCCGTCTATGGAATGGATTAGAGCTACGTTTCCTATTACATGCTTAGCCTTATTTTTTTGAAGATGCCCTATTATATGCCAGCAGATATCCTTATTTTGATTAAGCCTTTCGAATTTAGACAAGAATTCCTGAACGTAGTTTTCTCCGAAAACTTTTATGCCGCCGTTATATGCTTCGAGTATCTCTTCGGCGCTTCTTGTCTTAGAAGCCGCGAGTATAGTAATATCGGAGAAGTTGCGGCCGCTTTTTTCGGCGGCCGCCTTAACCCTTTCATTTATATTTTTTATATTGTCCGATATTATAATGCTTATTCCCTTCCCCTCTTTAAAAGTTCCATAGCTTTTTTTAAACTTATCTGCATTCTGTTAAAGGATTGAGCGAGAGAACCTATTTCGTCGTTTCTAGGGTGGGCTATTTCTTCTTCGAAATGCCCTTTCGATATTTCGTCCGCCAGTTTCGACATTTTTGCTATAGGTTTAATTATAGCGCTTTTTATAATGAAATAGAGGAATAAGACAATCAAAACAATAAAAATTACCGCAATGATTAAAGTTTCTTTAGTAAAAATCTTCTGCGAAACCCTTAGCGGTTTTAAGGAATAAACCAGCTTTATACCGCCGAGAATATCGCCGGACGAAGCTTTTGTATGGCATATAAGGCAGTTTATGCCCCTCGAATTTGTTTTTGCCACAAAAGGCACGCCCACCATAATTTCATACGGCACGCCGTTTTTAGAAATTATTTCGGTTTGAGTTTTGCTAGAGTTTAATATTTTATCGTCGAACGGAGAATTGGGCAATTCTTCCCTCAACCCTTTCCCGAACTCCATGTTTACGATATTCCCCCTGATAACCTGAAATCCTTTTATGCCTTTTATTTTTTTATAAATAGAAAAAAGCTGTTTCCTATCCTTTTTTTTCATTATAGTTCCGTTAAGCATCATCGCATTGAGGCTTGAAAGAGTGGTTTTTGCTGTAACTATGGCATCGTGCCTCGTCAAAGATATAGTCAGCCTTTTTTGAAGATTGTAGGTATTGTAGGCAATTAACGCAATCGGAATGACGACTAATAATAAGAGCGGAATAATAATTTTAGTTTTAATAGATACGTCTTTAATAGACTGAAAAAGACCTTTCGACATAATAAAAACCCCTTTAATTCATATTAATTTAATATTTAATAATAATATTTAAAATTTTAAATTAAATCAATCGCTATTTTGTCTTTTCAGGCTGTAACGTCCATGCGGCGTAATCGCATTTGGGATAGTTGGAGCATCCGAAAAACTTTCT
>JAJZLA010000129.1 GCA_021803845.1 bacterium
TTTCAGCCGGTTTTCGTGGATGAGCCGTCCGTAGAAGATACTATTTCTATACTTAGGGGGCTGAAAGAAAGATACGAAGCATATCACGGCATAAGAATAAAAGATTCGGCTTTAATCGCGGCGGCTACGCTGTCGCACAGATATATTACAGACAGATTTTTGCCTGATAAGGCTATAGACCTCATGGATGAGGCTTCGGCAAAATTAAGAATAGAAATCGATTCTCTTCCCGCCGCTCTCGACGAAGTCCAGAGGAATATTATCAGAATTAAGATAGAGCAGGAGGCGCTAAAAAAAGAAAAAGACGAACAATCCAAAAAAAGATTGAAAGAACTTGACGAAGAACTTGCGAATCTGGAAGAAGATTTTAATCAGAAGAAGGCAAAATGGCATAACGAAAAAGAGTATATCCAAAAAATAGGCGAAATTAAAAAAGAAATAGATTCTCTGAGAATTGAGGAACAGAGATACGAAAGAGAAGGGAAATACGATAAAGTGGCGGAAATAAGATACGGCAAATTAAACGAACTGGAAAAGAAACTTGAAGATTTAAATAAATCTCTCATTGCAATGCAGGAAAACGGAAGCTTTTTAAAAGAAGAAGTGGATTCAGAAGACATTGCTAGAGTAGTGGCTAAATGGACGGGAATACCCGTTTCCAAACTTATGGAGGGAGAAAAAGAGAAACTTCTTCAAATAGAAGAACACCTTCACAATAGGGTAATATCTCAGAATGAAGCAATTAACAGCGTGGCCAATACTATCAGGCGTTCCCGCGCCGGTTTATCGGACGTAAATAAACCGATAGGTTCTTTTATGTTTCTCGGACCTACCGGCGTCGGAAAGACGGAACTGGCAAAAGCCCTCGCCGAATTTTTATTTGACGACGAAAACAATATAGTAAGAATAGATATGTCCGAGTATATGGAAAAGCATGCAGTATCGAGACTTATAGGTGCTCCTCCGGGTTATGTCGGGTACGAAGAGGGCGGACAGCTTACGGAAGCGGTAAGAAGGCGTCCTTACAGCGTAGTTTTGTTCGACGAAGTAGAGAAAGCCCATCAGGACGTGTTTAACGTAATGCTCCAACTTCTTGACGACGGAAGACTTACCGACGGACAGGGAAGAACGGTCGACTTTAAAAATACGATTGTCATTATGACATCCAACATAGGTTCCGATATTATTCAAAGTTACAGCGGCAAGCGGTATGAAGAAATGAAAAACAGCGTTAACGGAATTTTAAAAAATTATTTCAGGCCCGAGTTTTTAAACAGATTGGACGATATAATAATATTTCACGCTTTAAGCGAAAACGATATAATGAAAATCGTCGAAATACAGCTGAAAAAACTCATTAACGTACTTAAGGAAAGAGGCATAGACGCTGAATATACGGATTCTTTGCTGAAGTTTATAGCAATGGAAGGTTACGATCCGATTTACGGAGCAAGACCGTTAAAGAGAGCGGTTAAGTCATTCATACAGGATAAAATTGCCGTCGATTTATTGTCCGGCGCAATCGTTTCCGGCGATTCAATAGTTATAAACTATAAGGAGGAATCGGGGGTAATAGTCGAAAAGGTTACTGTAGTTACCGCCGAACCTGCCTAAGACTTTTTGCCGTTTTGACAATAATAAATTGTCAAAACGGCAAAAAAATTAAAAATTTAAAAGAATTTAAAGGTAATTTAAAGGTGTCAGATTTATTTATTTTTTTATTGCCGACAGGGTTTATAGGCAATTCATTACTTTAACTTTTAATATGGCACGGTTTTTGCATTAATTAAATTAAACAATAAAAATTAAGCGAGGGTTTTTAGACTATGAAATTGAGATTTAAGTCCGATTCAAAAATTATAGGCGCAGGAGTAGCCGTTCTTATCGGTATAATAGCGGGGGTTATAATAACCGCTAATTTGCATCTTTTTAAAAAATCTATGGCGGAAGGAACCGCTCCGGTAATTTACACTGCTACAAATTCTACGATGCCGGCGCAGAATGGGCCAAGCAATTTCATTGCATTAATAAAAAAAGATAAACCTTTCGTCGTAAATATAAGGACGACTCAAAAAGTTAAGAGCGGTCCTTTTCAGATGTATGAAAGTCCATTCGGCACGCAGCCTAACCCGTTCGGTAATTTTTTTAAAAATTTTTTTAATAATGCACCGCAGTCGACATATACCGAAGAAAGTTTAGGTTCGGGAGTAATTATAAGTAAAAACGGATACATAATTACTAATAACCATGTCATAAAAGGAGCGACTAAAATATACGTAAAACTTTCTACAGGCAAAACATTCAGGGCGAGGGTTATAGGCAAAGACCCGCAGGTAGATCTTGCCCTGCTTAAAATAAATGACGGCAACAATCTTCCGGCGGCGGTATTAGGCGATTCCGCGAAATCTCAAATAGGCGAATGGGTTCTTGCAATAGGAAATCCATTTGGTTTAGGCTGGACGGTAACGAATGGAATTATAAGCGCAAAAGGCAGAGCTATAGGAGGACCTTACGAAGACTTTATTCAAACAAATGCCGCAATTAATCCGGGAAACAGCGGCGGTCCGCTGATAAACATGAAAGGTCAGGTAATAGGCATTAATACGGCAATTATAAAAGGAGCTCAAGGAATAGGCTTTTCTATACCGGTAAACGTCGTAAAGGAAGTTCTTCCGGAGCTTGAAACAGGCAAAATAACAAGAGGCTGGCTTGGAATAGAAATTCAGGAAATCACTCCGTCTCTTAAAAAAGCATTTAATCTTCAAACTACCCGCGGAGCGCTTGTTTCCTCTGTAGTTCCGGGAGGGCCGGCAGCAAAAGCAGGCTTAAGAAGCGGAGAAGTCATAATAAAATACAACGGTATAAAAGTAAAAGAAATGTCTCAGCTTCCGTGGTTAGTCGGCAATACTAAACCTGGAGCAACGGTTCCTGTAGAAGTAATAAGGAACGGAAAAAAGATAGTTTTATCTATAACGGTCGGCAATTGGAACAGCAAAAGCAATGTTTTTAACAAAAAAGCGCAGAAAATTTCGGCAAAAAAATTAGGAATAACCGTTATTCCCCTTACTCCTCAAAATATGCAGAGTTACGGGATACAAAACGTTCATCACGGAGTTATAGTTTCAAAAGTTATACCAGGCGGCGCAGGCCAAAGAATGGGTATAATGCCAGGGGACGTTATTGAGTCGATTAACCATCATATCGTCAATAATATTTCTGAGTATGTCAGCGATATAGACAGGGCGGAAAAATCAAAACAGTTCCTGTTTTATATAAGACGCGGCAATATGAAGCTTTATCTGGCATATTCTATAAAATAAATTATATATATCAGTAATATAATAAAAAGTTTTCTCGAAACCAAGACAAACTGTAAGCTTTCCATCACTCCTCCTAAAGGTGGCCCGGTTCCGTAAAAAGAGCCGGGCTATTTTTTTATATTCCGGTATGATAAAATATTACTCCTATGAATAGTAATTTTATACTCGGAACCGCCGGTCATATAGACCACGGAAAATCTTCCCTTATTAAAGCTTTAACCGGCATAGAGACCGACAGATTAGAAGAAGAAAGAAAACGGGGTATAAGTATCGTTTTGGGTTATGCCGATATGCGCTTTGCTTCCGGTATTTCCGCAGGTATAGTCGATGTTCCCGGTCACGCTAAATTTATTAAAACTATGGTTTCCGGTTCAACCGGTATGGACGGAGTTTTGCTAGTAATTGCGGCAGACGACGGAATAATGGCGCAGACCAAAGAGCATCTGCTCATTTTAAAACTTCTGGGAATAAGGCTTGTAATTCCGGTAATAACGAAAATCGATTCGGTTTCTTCCGAAATACTCGTAAAAAGAGAATTTGAAGTAAAGCAATTTTTAAAAGCATACGGTTATGAAAAATATTCGTCGAATATCTTTGAAGTATCGACAAAATCAGGCAAGGGTATCGAAGAATTAAAAAAAAATATAGAAAAAATTTTTCAGGAATATAATTCTCAGAGGCAATATAATAAAATTTATAATCCTACCAAAGTTTTTTTGCCTATAGACAGAATTATTTCTTCAAAAGGTTTCGGGACGATTTTAGCAGGCACCTTAAAGTACGGAACTTTTAAAGTAAACGACGAAATCCAGATAATGCCGCAGGGTATAACGGCAAGGGTAAAAAGCATAGAATCCCATAATAAACCGGTAGATACGGCTTTTAAATCCATGAGAATATCGGTTAACGTCCCTTCGTTGAAAAAAGAAAACGTAAAGTTTGGAGACGTTATCTCCGAAAAAGATTCTTTAACGGCGTCAAATGCCGTTTTAGCCAAAACTTTTTACGACTTTGAAAATAAAAAAGACCTTAAAAGCCATATTAACTTGATGTTTATGACAGGAACGTCATCCGTTACGGCTAAAATAATAGTTTTTAATAATGATAAGAAAATTAAACCCGGAGAATTTTCGTATGCTTTGTTTAAATTAAACGGCGAAATAGCTTCTATGACCGGCGAAAAATTTATTATAAGGGATATAGGAGCCGGAAAAACTATCGGCGGCGGTACTATTATAGATTCTTCGGCGGATTTCGAATACTCGGAAATATTTAACGAATTATACGAAAATATTATTTCCGATAATGCAAACGATGCAGTTTGCGATTTTATTAAAATATTCCAAGCCGTTAATTTAGAAAGTATTTATAAAAAATTTAATTTAAATTTATCCGATTTTTTTGAAATTATAGAGCGGTTAAAAAAAGACGAAAAAATAATAACCGACAATAAAAACAAGTATGCGTTTACTGCGGATTTTTACAATAAAGGGAAAAAAGTATTAAAGGATATTGTAGAAAATGATAAAAAAATTTACGGCAAAACTGAGCTTTTTAACGTTTTTGCCGAAAGGCTAAACGCCGAAAATGCTTATAAAGCGCCTTATAAAGCGGCCGATATTGTTTTCGATATTTTCATAAACGACTTGTTAAGCGAAAAGTATTTATCTTACGACAGCATAGGAAATATAATTCCTAAAGGATTTAAAGCAGTTAAAGAAGCCGGTGCGGATATTCCTCCGGAATACGCAGGCGCGGCAAAAAAAATTGAAGATTTATTGATTTCTAACGGAAACAGCGTTCCGGATTACGGCGAAATAGAAAGAAAAATAGCCATGCCCAGAAAAACATTAAATTATATATTAAGTTTAATGCTTAAATCGTCCAAAATCGTAAAAGTCAAACATGATATGTATTATTTAAAAGAACAGATAGACGCCGTAAAATCAAAATTAGACGTTTTTTTCGAAAAAAATGAAAAATTGGAGCCTAAGGATATAAAAGAAATTGCCGGAGTTTCCAGAAAATATGCGATACCGTTGCTGGAATATTTCGACGTTATCGGATACACGGTAAAAAAAGGAGAATACAGAATTAAAAAATAAAACATCCCATTTTTTTCGTTTTTTTGCTATAATAGAAGACGTAATAAAAATTTAATTTATAATATTTATAATAAACGATATGCCTTATAAAGACCTGCACGAATTTATCGGAGTTTTAGAAAAAGACGGTAATTTAAAAAGGGTTAGCGCTCCGGTCGACAGGATTTTGGAAATAGCCGAGATTGCGGACAGGACGATAAAGAAAGAGGGTCCGGCTC
>JAJZLA010000130.1 GCA_021803845.1 bacterium
TTATAAGGCAGGATTAAAGAAAACAAATATAATCAAGCATTATGGAATATCTAAAATGAGGCTTAATAGAATTTTGGACGGCATTGAAGCTCCAAAAAAACCCGCATCTTACAGCGATAACATTGAAAATTATAAGGGCGGAAAATAAATAACTTTATGGAAAAAAATATATTTATAATAGCAGGGGCAAACGGAAGCGGAAAAACCACTTTTATTAAAGATTTCAATAAAAACAAAGGACTCGCCTTTGTCAACGCCGACGAAATTGCAAAAGACTTAAGCCCGTCCGATTTGAATAAAAAAAGGATAGAAGCGGGAAAGATTTTTTTAAGAAATATTTACGATTATCTTTCTAAAGGCATTACTTTCATAATAGAAACTACCTTATCCGGAAAGTACATAAAAAAAATAATTAAAACTTCGAAAGATTACGACTATAACGTTATCATTATTTATATATTTACCGATAACGAAAGCGTTAACGTTCGCAGAATTAAAGCAAGAGTTACGAAAGGCGAGCACAATATTCCGGCGGCCGATGTTATAAGAAGACTTAAAAGAAGCAGGAACTTATTCTGGAAAGAATATAAAAATATGGCAAATGAATGGTTTTTATTTTATAATGGAGAAGACGACTTTGAAGAAATAGCTTATTTCAAAGAAAATTATTTAACGGTATTAAATGAATTTTTATATAAACAGTTTGAGGGTTCTATATGAGCAATGATGAATTTACCAGATTAAGGGACGAGATAATAAGGGCGGGACATAATGCCGTCAGAAATGCGCAGAAAGAAAATCTTGAAATGGGAATTCCCAACGTCTATAGTAGAAACGGCAAACTTTACTACGAACTTCCGAGCGGCGAAATTACGTCCGAAACGCCGGACATTTATAAAAATTGCGACGATTTATCATAACGGTAAAATAATTAAATTTAATTTTACGAAATGATTAAAAGAAAAAATATATAGAAAAATACCGGACGAATATGGTTAAAGAGGATAATGAAGTGCTCCAGCTTGCCGAATGCTGGAGGCCTTATCGCAGTTTGGCCGTCGCGTACCTGTTTCAGGCCGCCTTCGAAAACGGGAAAACCCGATTGGCCTCAGTCCGCCGGTCGCGCGATTAGGGGTCTCTTCAGGAAATGGTATTTAAAGGGGCAAGGTCGAATAGGGCACGGTCATCCTCTCTGGTCAGCGAAGCATCCAGCATGGCCAGCAGCTTTTCTTGCGGCCATTCCCCGCGTTCGACTCTGGCGAGGATGACGGCACCGACCAGAATCTTGCGGCGGGTGTTCACTGCGCTTCTTCTTCCGCACTACGGCGAAACAAACAGCCTAAGGGCATTATATCGGCATAAACGGCATATTTTTCTGATGAAAAAGGCATGCTTTTTCAATACATACAGAAAAATACGGTCCGATTATTGTAGTAGGCAATATTGCAATCATATTCAGGTTATTTTCATTGGAAAAATCCCATGCTATTTTTTCTGCCCGTGTTTTAGTCTTGCTATACGGATTAACCGGTTTTTTATTCCATGTCTCTTCCGTTAGCGGGTTTTCACCGGAACATACGGTACCAATTGCAACAACGCTTGAAGTTAAAATAAACTTCTTGACTCCTTCGTCTTTTGATGCCTTCAAGATATTCAAATATCCGTTTACGATAGGGTCTATTACTTCTTCTTCAGGTTTTTTTGAAATTATCTTAAAGGGGCTTGCAACATGAAAAACTCCGTCAACCCCTTTCACTGCAGGATACATTGTTTCAGGCTTCATAAGATCCATCTCAATCCATCTCAATTATATCAACGTTAAGACTCTGCAGATGCCCGACTTTTTTAAAATCTGCTTTGTCCCTTACGGACGTCCTTACTTTATAACCCTTGTCAACTAAAAGCTTTATAAGATTATAACCGAGATGTCCGTTTCCGCCTGTAACAAGCACCTTATCCATAACTATCCCCCGTATAATGTTCGCTGATTGATTTATTATTTTTGGTTATTTTTATTATACCTGCAATGACCTTATATAGTTTTTTAAGATATCAAAACACCCTTTTAATACTTCCTTATTATGTTTTGATTTAGAAAGCATAACGCAGCCTTCTACCCCCGCTATTATAAAATTACCGATATTAATTAGATCGGCGTCCTTTGCTATAATTCTTTTTTCCTTAGCTTTAAGCAACGCCTTCTCGATATGGGTATGCCATACAATAAGAATTTCATCGGTCAGCCGCGAAAGATATATATCTTTTGTAGATAATTCAAGTATCAGGTTTCCGAGTGGGCAGCCGGTCTTTGAAAATTCCCCTCCTTTTTTTTCATAAAGCTTATCTATGACGGCAATGATGTTTTCTAAGGGGTTTCCGCCGCCGCCGTACAACTCGTTCCAAGTATGACTCCAGAATTCATTATAGGCGGGTTTTATCGCCTCTTCTATGACCGCTGCCGCAACGTCTTTTTTAGAGCCGAAATAGTGATAGATTAAGCCTTTGGTAGCGTTTATCCTATCGGTAATATCCTGAATGGACGTGCCTTCGTAACCTTTAGACAGCATAAGCTCGAACGATGCGTCTATTATCTCTTTTCTTTTTATCTCTGTTTTTTTCATCATTTTAATTAATAAATTATCTTTTTTTAATATAAAATGCAAGCGTGCCTTCAGGCAATTTTGGGTCTTGCCCGGAGGTTTCCAAGCCGAGAAGTTCATTTCCGGACTGCCTGCAAAAAGCGGGAATATCGTTTTCCATAGAAACTTTATCCGAAAGGGCTAACAAAATATCCCCGCTTTGCATATCCTTGAGCTCTTTGGATATTTTTATTATCGGAACGGAGCAACACATGCCCGTAATATCTATTTTACGGTTATTATCCATAATACACCCCCATTATTCATTATTAAAAAATATTTTAATTTTAAGAAAAATTCATCAATCGTAATATTTAACCGCATCTCTCAATTCAACTCTGGATGTTTTTATATTATTGGCGGCGCTGTCTTTTTTATAAAAGCCGATAGAGATGCCCAGAAGGAATTTTTTGCTTCCGGGCAGATTAAATATTTCTCTTAATTCATCGGGATACGCTACTAAATAAGCCTGCGGACATGCGCCTAACCCTAAATCATGGGCAGCTAACAATATATTTTGAATTAGCATTCCGCAATCAAGAATGGAATAGTGTCCCAGTTTTTCATCCATATAAATAAAAACGGCTGTTTGAGAACCAAAAAAATTATAATTATATAAAGCTATTTCTTTTCTTTTTGCGACATCGTCCCGTGAAATATCTAAAGATTCATATAATAATTTTCCCATTTCAAACATATTGGCGTTTTGCTTGTCCGGCCATGAAACCGAAGAAACAGGCATAGGAAAATCTGGATTTCCTGGGTCATCCTCCGATGCCAGTTTATAAATCCTTTTCTTAATAAATTCGCTTGTTTTGCCGGTAGAAACGGCTATTTCCCACGGCTGTGAATTTGCCCAAGAAGGCGCCCTTAAAGAAGCGGCTAAAATTTTATCAATTGTTTCTTTCGGCAGGGGCTTATCTTCAAAATCTCTTTTAGACGTACGCGTAAGCAAGGCTTCGAACAGTTCCATAATTGATTGTCTCCTATTTAATGATTAGTTAATATTTATATAGTTAACTGGACGTATCCGTTTTATTATTGACTGATTTTGCATGGAATTTTATTAAATTTTATTATAAGTAAAGCAACTTTCAATAAATGTTAAAAAACTTACAAATTAGGAATTACCCCATCAACAATAACATGTTCTACGGTAAAGAATGCATGTAAATTTATTAGATATTAGATTAATATTTAATTGCAAAAATGCTTCTTTTATAAGATTACGAACATTTAAATCTTATAAATTCAAATTACATGCTAAACGGTTAGTATGTATAATTATATAATTTATAAAATTTATGTCAAGTGTTTTTTATTATTTGACGATATAGAATTTGACACCGTTGCCGTATAATATTATAATCAAAATATAATTATTATTAACACGAGGTTATAAAATGAAATACGAAGAAAATATAGAGGTTATTTCAGTCAATCCGGCTTTTGACTCTATTAATGGCAAAACGCTTTATCAGGTAATCTTTGGAAAATATACTAAATTGAAAAGCGGCCTGTCAGGACAGCCTGCTGGAACAGATGCTGCAAGTAATCAGATTATTTTATTTATACCCAAGGAAAACGAATGTCAGTATAAGATAGGCTCAAAATGGCATATTACTGTGAATGATACCGGTTCCGTATCCATAACTAAAGTCAAAAAGGTGAGAAAATAATTACGACAATACCCTACAATTATACTCCTATACATCCCAATAATCAGCCCTTTTTGGAGGCAAAAACTGTTATCCCTTATATTCAGCCATTAAAAAGTGATGAATATAGGATACCCACGCGATACGGCATATTTGACAGCAAAAACTATTTTACTGATTGGGAAATAGAGCAGATAAACGAAAGCTTGTCGGATTATGCTGTCGGAAATTATAAATCCGGCAGCCTCGAAGAACTGCTTGCAGATTTGGATTCATAGATATAATGTGCTGGGAATTCATATGGTCTAATTCTTTTAAGAAACAATATAAAAAGAAAGAAAAAATAAAACAGGGCGTAATAAAAGAGAAACTTAAAGAATTAGCTGCTTCAAAAAATCCGTTGTCTTTAGGGGAGAAAAAGAAAAACCTGAATTTCTATGCCTTAGACCTTAATTATTCCGACAGAATTGCTTACGACATAGAAAGCTCGGAACCTAAAGTTATTAAACTTATAAAAGTTTGTTCACATAAAACCGTCTACGGTAAGGATTAATTCTATATCCACACATTTTTAGGCACATAAAAATTTACACAGCACAATATCTTAATCATATCAATAAGTTGCAAACTGTCATTGAGGCTTCCTAAACCTTTGGTCATCGGTTCGATTCCGGTCGGGGGCATCATGTGCAATAATCCGCGTATATTATATTAACCCAAGGGTGACTTTCTATTTTTTTGCCGTATTGCTCTCGATATCCATTAAAACCAATATCAGCTCGGCATACGCCCATATTAATAAAAATATCAATATCGTAATAATAATGCCGCCTAACAAAGAGAAGAAAAACGACGAAAGCGCGGACAGGAAATTAAATTTGCCGGCGCCGAACATCTCCGCCATTTTTCCGGCCTCGTCCGCCCATACGAACGACATAATCAAAGTGCCGATTAAGCCCACGACGAGATATACTAAAGCTATAATTTTCAAAATAAATGCGATAAGGGAAAGCGCCGGATATTTTGAATCATTGTTCAGCGTACCTTTAAATTTAAAATAAGATACGTAATTCATAAATTTTTTTCCTCCTGAAATATTTAAAGGTTAGTTTTAATATTATTCGTAATATTTCATAAAACTATCAGCCTTTATTCTTTCCGTTTTTATATTGTTGATAGGACTTTCTTTTTTATAATATCCTATCGTAATGCCTAAAAGGAATTTTTCGCTGTTTCCGAGTTTAAAGGCTTCCCTTAAAATATCAGGATATCTGACTAAATATGCCTGCGGACAGGCGCCCAGCCCGAGGTCATGGGCGGCCAAAAGAATATTTTGGACAAACAT
>JAJZLA010000131.1 GCA_021803845.1 bacterium
GACCGAAGAATTAGAAAAAAAAGCTGGAGAAGACGCACAGGTTCAAAGCCGGGCGGCAGGTGCAGAAACAGCCAAGCAGGCTGCGCCTCCGGAGGACGAAGACGACAATATCAGCTGGGAGGATGCCTTTAAAGAGGAAGAAGCCGCTAATGCCGGCGCAGGGGCAAATGCTTCGTCCGAAAGCACCGCACCTGCGGAACAAAGCCAAGCGGGCGGCAATACCGTGACGACTACGGCATCCGACGCCGTAGATTTGGGAGTCGAAGATATTAAACCTGCAAAAAATGAAACTGCGCAACCAACTCCTAAAAAACCCGTAAAAAAATTAGAATTTGCGTCGTTCGACGAATCCGATAAAACTACCGAACCGCCAAAAAATTTGGATTTTATTCTAGATATTCCTCTTACTATATCTGTAGAGTTGGGAAGGACAAAAATGGTTATTAACGATATGCTTCAGCTTGGACAGGGTTCGGTCATAGAACTTGCAAAACTTGCCGGCGAACCTTTGGATATATACGTTAACGGCAAACTTATGGCGAGGGGAGAGGTTGTTTTGGTCAACGATAAATTCGGCGTAAGGCTGACTGATATTATAAGCCCGGTAGAAAGGGTTAAAAAACTTTAATATGCTTAATAAATTAAACATGAATAAAATTAAATCGTTATTTTATACTTTTTGCTATATTTCCGCGGTTTTGATTTTTTTAACCGCCGCCGCCTTTAATAAAGCATATGCAGAAAGCGGTTTGACGTTAAAAGGAATTTCGGTTTCGGAAAGCAAAAAAAATAATTCTTATTTTATATGGTTCAGATTTAACGGCAAACCGCAAAACGTTTTAAAAAATATGGTTTATAAAAAATACGGCATTGAAGCCGTTTTTAATAATACTGTTTCTTATGCGTCCGCGCGACAGTCCAAGTTTGTAAATTTTAAAGGCAGCAGGCTTTTTAAAGCTGCTGAAATTATACCGTCGGGCAATTCTGGGCTGGATGCCGTCGTTTATTTTAACAAAAATATAAAAATAGCAAGGAAAGACGTCTTTGCTTCTTTTTACCGCAATTATTTAGTTATTAAAATAGTCCACGAATTTCCCGCAGGTATATTTAAAAACGTAGGCAAGAAAAATGCCGTCTTGGCAAATAAAGCCGCTAACGGCAAAAAAAGCAGGGTTAACAACACGGTATTTAAAAATCATATTAAACATTCTGCCGCGTCGAATTCCGGCGCTTTCTCCAACGCAAAACATTTAAATTCAAAAAATACTTCTTTGAAAAAACCTGCCGGTTTAAATATGGGTTTTGAAGCCGTTAAAACCGCAGTTTATTTAGCTATTATTATCGGTATGATTTACGGTATATATTTCTTTATGAATAAATTTAAAAATAAGGTTTCTGCTAAAGAAAAAATTAACAGCCTGAAAATAATATCTTCTATTAATCTCGGCAATAAAAAATCTATCCTGCTTATAGAAGTAAATAAAGAATTTTTTTTAGTAGGGGTTTCGCCTTCAAATATTCAGATGATAGGGCGCTTGCAGGGAGTCCCTGGTCTGCAAAATTCAGAGATTTCCGATTACGCAGACAAACAAGACAAAACCCCTGTAAAAGCGATAAAAGAATCTAAAGAAATTAAAGGAAAAAGCGTCAAACAATTTAATCCCGAAGCTTATGCGGCATACGATGAAACAGCCGGTTACGAGAACGCTGGTTCGGACGATACCGGAAATGCGGTAAACGCTCCGTTCGTCAGTCCTTCGCCCGCCGTAAAAACATACGGCAGATTTGCCGACGTTATGAGGGAAAAGGTCGGCGGGCGTTCGGAACATCTGGAAAATACAGGAACGGATGCTTTCGATAAATCTTCTAAAGTTAAAAACATCAACGAAGCTAAATTTAAAAACAAAGCCGATAATATATTTTTCGATATAGAAGAAAGACTTAAGGGACTGATGGAGAGCGATGTTAAAAGTAAAAAGCTTTAAAAACACTTCGCTTTTAGCTTTGCCTGCTATAACTATGACCGGCCATGCGGCGCATTCGCAGGTATCTATGCTTATACAGATACTTCTTATTTTCACCGTCATTTCTATAGCGCCTTCTATCTTGATTATGATGACTTCTTTCGTAAGAATAGTCGTAGTGTTGTCTTTTTTAAGGACTTCCCTCGGGCTAACGACGGAACCTCCAAATCAGGTAATAATCGGATTGAGTCTTTTTCTTACTTTTTTTATAATGGCTCCGGTTATAAGTTCGGTGTATAAAAATGCTTACGTCCCATACACCAAAGGCTTTATAGGAATTAAAAAAGCTTATAAAATAGGAATTCAGCCGGTCAGAGGTTTTATGCTTAAACAGACGAGACTGAAAGATCTGGAACTTTTCGTTAAAATGTCTAAAATCAAGAACGTCAAATCGCCTAAGGACGTGCCGACTTACGTTCTCGTTCCGGCATTTATAGTAAGCGAACTTACTACCGCTTTCGAGATAAGTTTTCTTATTTATCTTCCGTTTTTGATATTAGACCTTGTGGTTTCGAGTCTTTTAATGTCTATGGGCATGATGATGCTGCCGCCCACCATGATATCGCTTCCGTTTAAGCTTATGCTTTTCGTTATGGTAAACGGCTGGTATTTGGTAATAGGTTCTTTGGTGCAGAGTTTTCATACATAGCGGCAAATAAGCAGGAGATAAATATGTCAGTTGCGTTCGTAAATTTTATAATTCAAAAAGTAATACTTACGGTTTTATATTTAAGCGCGCCTCCTCTTATAGCGAGCCTTGCGATAGGAATACTTATAAGTATGTTTCAGGCCGTTACGCAGCTTCAGGACCAGACGCTTACTTTTGTTCCTAAAATTATCGTAGTAATAGTCGTTTTGCTAATTTTTGGACCATGGATGCTGAACGTTATGGGGAATTTTGCTACGGCAATTTTTTCTCATTTTCCCGAATATATAATGGGAGGAAGCTGATTTGCCGTCAATTATAATACATCAATATCTTTTAATAGAATTTATGCTGATATTTTTCAGGATCATAGCAATGATAGTCGCTCTTCCGTTTATCGGCAGTTCTTCCGTCCCAAGCTGGGCAAAGATAGGTCTGGCTTTTTTCATGTCGTTAATAGTCTATCCTTTGGTCGTTAAAACTCAGATAATTCCCCATCTAACCTTGCCGGAGCTGATTTTGGCAGTTATATCCCAAGTTCTTATAGGTATTATTTTCGGATATTTAGTTCTTATAATTTTTACCGGCATAGAAGTCGCAGGACAGCTTATAAGCAATATGGTAGGTTTTGGAATGATAAGCCTTCTAAACCCGCTTATGTCTAATCAGCAGGTTTCTTTAATATCGAATTTGCAGAACTACGTAGCTCTCATAATTTTTATCCAGACGTCCGCTTTTTTCTTTGTAATAGAGGGAATATACAGAAGTTTTCAAACTATACCTCTGACTTTCGTCAATTTTTCCCCGCATATTTTCCAATATTTAGTTTTAAAGTCCAACGACATTTTCTTAATAGGTTTGGATATAAGTATTCCTATAGTTCTGGTAGCGATAATATTAAACGTAATTATCGCTCTTATGGGAAGAATCGCGCCGCAATTTAATATTTTTGCCGTAGGTTTTCCTATAACTATAGCGGTAGGACTTCTAATGCTTTACGTTACGGCGCCGTATTTTACCGATTACGTAACGCAGTCTTTCGGAGGTTTAAAGACGGAATTCAATCATATGATAAATTATATGGCATATATTAAAAAATAACAGTAAAATAAAATACATAACAACTAATAATTAATGTAATAAATTAAATATGGCGGAAGATCAGTTCGACAAGTCGGAACAGCCCACTCCCAAACGTATTCAGGATGCAAGGGAAAAAGGGCAGGTAATGAAATCTAGGGAGGTGACGACCGCTTTCGTTTTCGTCGCCGTAATAATATATCTCTATTTTAATATTTCGCATATAGGCAATATCATCGACGACCGTTTGGTATATTTTTTATCTAATTTTTCCAATTTAAATTTAGGCTATACGGGATGTATAAAAATTATCGACGATTTGATTTATACGGTAGTTTATGCTATTCTTCCTTTTATCCTGTTGGTTTTAGCGGCTTCGGTGATTTCAAATCTTATGCAAGTAGGCTTTTTACTGACCTTCGAGCCGCTTATTCCTGATATTACAAAAATAGACCCGGTTTCAGGCGTTAAAAGATTTTTTTCTCTCCAGTCGGTAAACGAACTCGTAAAATCTATTTTTAAATTTTTCGTATTAACGGCTATAGCATATTTTACAATCGATCCTTATTTAAAAAAGATATTGGTATTGCAGTATATGACCCCTTCATACGATGCGTTTTTTACGCTTAAAATCATTTATAAACTTTTTTTTAATATCATTATGGCCTTGATAGTTCTTGCGATAGCCGATTATTTTTTTCAGAAATACAAGTATAACAAAGGGCTGATGATGACCAAGCAGGAAGTAAAAGACGAAGCCAAACAATTTGAAGGCGACCAGCAGGTTAAAGGAAAAATAAGAAAAATGCAGAGGGAAATCGCAAGAAGAAAAATTTTAAAAGAGGTTAAGAATGCCCATGTAGTAATTACAAACCCGACGCATTTTGCGGTAGCCTTAAAATACGACAATAAAAAACAAAACGCTCCCGTCGTGATTGCTAAGGGAGCAGACAACCTTGCTATGCTTATTAAAAAAATAGCAAAGGATAACGGTATTCCGACGGTCGAAAATAAAATGGTGGCGCGCGCGCTTTACGAGACATGCGAACCTGGGCAGGCTATTCCGGCATCGCTTTATAAAGCGGTAGCAGAAATACTTGCCCATTTATATACCACGAATCAAAAATTTAAACAGATATGGAGCTTTATTTAAAAAATGGCTGAAAGAGCTGAAAACGCGGCGGTCATGCCCCGCAATATATTTTTTAGAAACACGGACGTAATGCTGGCGCTCCTTTTCATGATGATTATAGGGCTTATGGTTATACCTGTAACTACGTGGATGCTCGATATATTTCTGACTTTTTCGATATCTTTCGGCATAATTATTCTTCTTATTTCTATTTACGTTTTAAGGCCGTTGGAATTTTCGGTTTTCCCGACTATTCTTTTGACGGCGACCCTTTTCCGTCTTTCTTTAGAAATAGCCGCTACAAGACTTATACTGCTTTACGGCTACAAAGGTCCGGATGCGGCAGGCATCGTAATACAGTCTTTCGGGCAGTTCGTCGTAGGCGGAAACTTTGCGGTAGGAATAGTAATATTTATAATTTTTATAGTAATAAATTTCTTGGTTATTACAAAGGGTGCGACCAGGGTAGCCGAAGTATCGGCAAGATTTACGTTAGACGCATTGCCGGGCAAGCAGATGTCTATAGATGCTGAACTTAATTCTGGTTTTATAACAGATGCGGAAGCAAGGAAAAAAAGATTAGACTTAACTAAAGAAGTGGACTTTTACGGTTCCATGGACGGCGCAAGCAAATTCGTAAGAGGAGACGTAGTAGCGGCTATAATCATTATTATAGTAAACATAATAGGCGGACTTCTTATAGGAATATTTCAGCATCATATGTCTATTTTGCAGGCCGCTTC
>JAJZLA010000132.1 GCA_021803845.1 bacterium
CAGGAATCCACGATTTCGGCGGCTATATCTTTATTCGTCAAAAAATTTTGACCGAAAACTACTTTATTTTTTTTTCTTATATTATCCATACGTCCGTAAGTCTTTTAATTTATTCTTTTAGAGCTCCCATGAAGGGTCGGCGTTTATATTCAAAAATTCCTCCCTGTTTTCTATAGGATGAACGGGCGTTTTAAAAAATCCCGCATATCCAATCATAGCGGCATTGTCCGTAGAATATTTTACGGAAGGAAAAATTATTTTAATGCCGTTTTTTATCCCCTTTTCGTTAAAAAAACTTCTTATCCTCGAATTTGCCGAAACTCCGCCTGAAACGGCTACGGTTTTTACCCCGTAAATACGACAGGCGTCGGCAGTTTTTTTATGAAGAATCTCCGCCACGGTTTCTCTCAAGGAAGAGAAAATATCATAGACCGTATTTTCTTTTATTTTACCGGGACCGCCCATACCGTCTATGACAGAAATAACGGCGGTTTTAAGTCCGCTGAAGCTCATATCCAAATTGCGGCTGTGCATCATGGGAAAAGGAAATTTAAAGGCGCCGGCGCTTCCTTTTTCGGCAAGCTCGTCGATAATTTTCCCACCCGGATAGCCGAAACCTAAATAATTGGAAACTTTGTCGAAAAGTTCGCCGCAGGCATCGTCCCGCGTTCTTCCGACGAGTTTTATATCGTTATGCGATTTTACGAGATAAATATGCGTATGCCCGCCGGAAATTACCAAAGCTATAAAAGGGAAATTCTCCGGTGTTTCGCCGGTTTCAAGAAAAGGGCTGAAAATGTGTCCTTCTATATGGTTTATTATTGACAGCGGAATGTTCAGCGCAAAAGATGCCGTCTTTGCTTCCATAAGCCCTATGAGCAGAGAGCCTACAAGCCCCGGACCAGCGGTCGCCGATATTAAATTTACGTCTTTCAAATTCATGCCGGCTTCGGACATGGCCAAGCCGAGAGCTGGCAGAGAAGCCTTAATATGGTTTCTCGAAGCAAGTTCCGGAACTACTCCGCCGTATATGCCGTGTATATAGTCCTGCGAATAAATTATATTAGACAGTATTTTTACGCCGTTTTCGCCCTTTACCTTTAAAAGAACGGAGCAGGAAAAATCGTCGCAGCTGGATTCAAACGCTAAATTGATAATTCTGGTTCCGTTTGCTTTCATCTAATATCTATATGACCGGCTTGTACTTTTTATTTTGAAAGCCCGTTAAGCGCCTGTTTTGAAAGTTCCGCGGCTTTTGTCCGGGGATAGTCGGAAATTACCTGCCGGAATAAAATAGAGGCGTCCGAAGGGTCGGAAACTTTTAAAAATCCGACGCCCTGCAGGTAAATAGCCATAGGAACGTTTGGATTTTTGGGATATATCTGGGAAAACTTATGAAATTCAAGTATGGAAACGGGATATTTTTTCAGGTTAAAATTTGCGGAGGCCCTATAAAACGTGGCATCTGCCGTAAAATTAGACTGGGGATATTTATCTAAAAATTTACGGAAAGCGGTAACGGCGGAGGCAAAGTCTTTTTTGTTATACATAGACAGCGCATTTTTAAAAGCGGACTCCATCGAATTTTCTTTCTTGACGACTACGGATTTTACGCTTGTTTTTCCCGGCAAAACCGGTTCGGCTTTAGCGAGCTTTAATAATTTTACCAGTTCTTTATTTACCATTAAACGGTATTCCCTGAATCTTTTCTGAAGAATATTAAGTTCGTGCGATTCTACCTCGTACCTGCCGTAAATATCCCTTATTTTAGCATTCAGGCTCGAAATTTCCACCCCGTTGTTTGCCGTATTTAACTGCATCTCATGCAGTTTTTTCTCCAAATATGCGTCGTTTTTGGATAATTCGGCCGTCTGTTTATTTAATTTCTTTACCTGGACTTTTAAACGGTGTATTGAATCCGGTTCCATAGGGGCGCATCCCGCAAGAATCGACGAAACGAAAAATAATATAATAGAACTGAAGATAAAAACCTTAATAAATTTTTTATTGTTCCTATTCATAGCTTTTTCGCCCCTGTTTTATATGACCGGTATAATTTATAATTTTAATTTATCATATAAATATAGATTTTTCAATAAGAAGACTTTAAAGTCCACTCCGCATCGTAATAATTCTGCATTTCTGGAAATATACGGGGCATTAGCCGCATCATTCCGCTTTCGTTGACGTCTATCATGTACAGCTCCTGCCTTCCCGCAATTTCGGTATCGAACGTAATAATCCTTGAATCTCTGGTCCACGCCGGATGCTGAGCGCTGTATGGGGTATCGGTAACCTGTCTTTCGCCGGAACCGTCGGCGTTCATTATGCACACCTCTAAAGCGCCGTTTACGAAAGTCGTAAAAGCTATTTTTTTCCCGTCGGGCGACCATGCCGGACTGGAATTATAACTGCTGTTGTTATAAGTAATCCTGCGCTGTCCGCTTCCGTCCGAATTCATCACATAAATCTGCGGGCTTCCGCCGCGGCTGGATACGAACGCGATTCTGTTTCCGTTTGGAGAAAACGAAGCCGAAGTATTAATCCCGTCCGAAAAAGTCAACTGCTTCAGATTTCCGCCGTTTAGGCCGACCGTGTAAAGCTCGGTGTTCAAATGGTCGGGGGTGAGCGCAACGGCTAACTTATCGCCCGTCGGCGACCATGCTACAAAATCCGCCGGACCGGGCAGGTTAAGCCTTTTCGTTCCGCCTGTTTTCAAGTTCTTTATAAAGACCGCCGGATTTCCGTCTTTAAAAGAAATATATGCAACTTTGTTGCCGTGCGGAGAAGGATAAGGAAAAATATTTATGGAGGCGTTGTTAGTAATTTTTTTAACTCTGTGCCCCCCGAAATCCATCACTAAAATATTTTTCGAACCTCCTTCTTCCCCGACAAAAAATACTCTCGTCGTAAACGGTCCTTTTATACCGGTTAAAAATTCAAGTATGTCGTCGGCAAATTTGTTTGCGAGAAATCTGTACTGCCCGTCCATTCCTTCAAGTTTTTCCGAAAAAAGGAGACGCTTGGTATAAATGCTTATAAGATTCGCTTTCATTTTTATGATGCCGTTGGACGTTTTGTATTCGCCGGTTATGAGATACTGGGCATTCAGAACGCCCCAATTCGAATAATCTATTTTTTCCGGACTTATCGGGGCGTATTGCGGATTTTCAAGATACGAAAGAGGATTTACTATATGAAAATACCCTATGACCGAAAGGTCGTGCCGTATAACCTTCGCGGCGTTTTTTTCTATTTTTTTATGCTGTCCGTATGCCGAAATATTTTTGAAATCCGGAACCGCGACCCTGATTTTTTTTATCCTCGCGGCGTAAATATTTATATAGACTTTTGCATTGGAATTTACCGGAAAAAAGACTGAAATGCCCGTTAAAACTAATGCAAATAAAAGCAGGTTAATTAATGTTTTTTTCATAGTCGTTATAATTATAAATTAAATTAATAAGAAATATCAAGGTCTGCTTTTGAGTATTTCTCTGGGATTAAAGTTCATCAGCACTCCTTCACCGGCATTGTTTGAATTTACGAACCGCATAAAACCGGACGGAGGAGGAGGCAGGGGGCTGGACAGCTTGACCGCTTCTACCGACTGGGAATCGAAGTACCCGTTTCCGGAAGATTTAACCAACCTGACCGCGTAAATTCGCCCCGATTTAGATATCTGAAAAGCCACTACCGATTTATAATTCAAATATTTATTGAGGGATATATTAAAATTGGAAGTTATGGCCGAAACTATTTTATTGACATAGCCTTGAAATCTGTGGACGTTGCCCCTTATTAACGACTCGTTCAGCTTGCTGTATGCGTTATTCAGGCTCACCATATTATGGAGATGAGCGTAAACATTAGAATTTAAAGCCGGAACATAGGGATGCGGCGGAGCATATCTACTGACCGGAACCTGTTTCTGAGCGGTCTTTTTCGGATAAACCATAGAGGAAGGCGACTTAGCAAGGGGTATAGACAGAGGCTTTACGGATTTAAGCGGAACCGGTCTGACTGCGGGATGCTCCTCGGCTTTAGGCTTGGGCGGATACAGTATGGATTTGACCGAAGCAAGAGGCCCGGGAACCCTGCTTACTACGCTTACCACGACTTTTGAGCCTATCGACTGAATTTCCGGCCTGTATCTTATAGAAAGATATATTATTAATCCGATTAATAATATATGGAAAATGGCGGAATATACTAAATATAGGCCTATGCCTTTATTGTTTTCGCTGAACATAAAGGTTTTACCTGCCCTTCCTGCGCGCCAAAACGGGGTTTGCCGTTACCATTCCTATTTTCGTAATTCCGGCGTCTTTTATTGCGGCCATAACCTGTATTACGTATCCGTAAGACAGAGACGAGCTTGCCTTGAGAAATATCTGCTTATCCTTTCTATGCTTATATATCGCCGCAAGTTTTTCTGTCAGGACCGGCAGTCCGACCCTGAATTTATTTATATATACGTTCCTGTCCGACCTTACCGCGACGACTATCGTTTTTTCGGGCGCTTTTAAAGCATGCGCCGCAGCGGAAGGCAGATGAACCCTTATACCGTGGACTAATATCGGAGCGGTAACCATAAAAATAACTAAAAGAACGAGCATAACATCGACGAAAGGGGTAATATTTATTTCGGACATAAGCCTATAGCCAGAAACACCGCTTCTTTTATCTTCTTTATCGTCAAAAGGAGTGAACATAAACAGTCTCCTATAAAATCTGCCTTTCTATTATAGTCATAAACTCGTAAGCAAAATCGACCATTTCGTTAACTATGACTCTTACTTTGTTAGAATAATAGTTATAAGCTATAACCGCAGGTATGGCCGCAAAAAGACCCGCCGCAGTAGCTATAAGCGAATCGGCTATGCCGGGAGCGACTACCGCCAGCCCCGCCGTTCCGGCTCTCTGAATGCTTTCGAACGAAGTCATAATGCCCCATACTGTTCCGAAAAGACCTATAAAAGGAGCGGTAGAACCTACCGTGGCGAGGAACGGAAGAGAAATTTCCAGTTTTGCGATAGAAGAAAGCTGGGATTTTTTCAACGCTCTCTCGACGTACGAGAGATTTTCTTCGTTGTTTTCTTTATCGGCATGCTGCGCCCCGTCGGCGGATTTCTTTTTAATATTAAGAAGTTCCTTATAAGTAACGTTAAACATAAACGCTATAGGACTGTAATCTAAGCTTTTAGCGGCGGTATAAACATAATCGAGCCTTTTCGATTCCCAGAAAAGGTCGAGAAATTCCTTGTCTTCTTTTCTTGCCCTGCCCAGATAACGCAGTTTATAAAATATAATGGCCCATGAAATTAAGGAAAAAATTAATAACAGCAGTAAAACTAATTTAACTACGATATTTGTAGTAAGAATATGCGACAGGATATTCATGGTTCCTCCCGCCGCAATACCGCCTATGGCGCCTCCGCCCAAATTATCCAGCATTATTTATACTTATTCCTCCGGATTTATAATATGTTTTAATACGTTTATGATTATAAAACTTTTTTATAAAAAAATAGAAAAAAA
>JAJZLA010000133.1 GCA_021803845.1 bacterium
TTTTAAAAACGTCCGTGATTTATCGGAAGCATATTTTTTTAGATAACAGGTAAAATAACCGGTAAAAAAATCTTCGTCTTTTTCGGGCTTTTCCGCATCGTTTGCCGGAATTTTAAAATCGTAAACGATTATCATAAAAATATAGTCAATATAATCAGGACGGGGTTATTAGCGATACCGCGGAGTCTTTTACTAATTCCTTTTCTGCCTGTTTAGCGGTATTTTTAAGGGGTATTAAAAGAACGGGGCATATCGAATTTTTTGAAACGGAAAAAGAAACGGAGCCGGAAATAAATTCTTTAAAACCTATTTTCTGATGGGTTCCCAAGGCGATTATATCCGCTCCTTTTTTTTTTGAAAAATTAAGAATTTCGGCGGCGGGAATACCCGTAGAGATAAAAATTTCATAATTAAGATAATATAAACCCGCCTCTTTCAATTCTTTCTCGGTTAATTTATATGCTTCGTCCGCTTTGGATTTTGCTGAGGATTTTTTATCTAAGAACGTAAATATATCGGAATAAATAACGTGCAGAATATAGAACTTTGCGGAGGCGTCCCTGAAAAACGAAGCCGTCTTGGACAATAAAAAGCCGGTTTCAAAATTAAGGTCGACTGCTATAAGAACTTTTTTTTCTATCTCCATATATATAATATTATCCGATTAAGCCTTTTTTTTCAAGACAGCTTTTGGACTGCCCCCACGCATTCTTATATTTAATTGACTATATATATGCGCCTGTAATAAAATATTAATTATTAATTAAAAATAAATACGTTAAATTTTAAATTCAAGGAGAAATTATGTGCGATGAACATCATGTCGAGGAAGTATTGAGCGAAGAAACGAGAAATCTTGAAATGGCAAGGCAGTCGCTTATCGAAGAATTTCAAGCGATAAACTGGTATCAGGAAAGAATAGAATATACCGGCGACGAAGAGTTAAAACATATCCTTTCGCACAACAGGGACGAGGAAAAAGAGCACGCGGCGATGCTTATGGAGTATATAAGGAAACACGATAAAGTTCAGGACGATAAATTTAAGCATCACGATTAAGACAAAATAATTCTTTTTAAAAACCGCCGTTATATGTTATAATCATTAAGGAGTAATCCGACGGTACGGTACCGAGGTTGAAAACCCCGCCAGGTTCGAAAGAAAGCAACGGTATCGATTCAAGGTACGCGTATTTAATCGGATTGCTCTTTCTCATTCGTTTTATTCTTTTATTTCTGAATTAAACTATTAATATTCTAAAATTTCCGCCTTTTATTTTTATTTTATTTTTATATATTAATATTTTTAACAGGCTATAAATTATTGCAATACGATAATATTACGAATTCCTATAATCCTAACGCCTCTAACGCCCTCCTGACCGGAAACGAAGCTATAGCGTCCGGAGCCCATAAAGCCGGCGTCGATATAGCCGCAGGCTACCCCGGAACCCCGAGTTCCGAAATTCTTCCTTTTCTCGCAAAATTCAAAAGCGCCATAGTAAACTGGTCTATAAACGAAAAGACCGCTCTGGAAATTGCGGTAGGAGCATCTATTGGCTTTAAAAGGTCTATGTTCACTACAAAGCACGTAGGTCTTAATGTCGCGTCCGACCCCCTAATGACTCTTGCTATTACAGGCGTAAGAGGCGGTTTGGTTATAGTTACCGCCGACGACCCCGGTATGCACAGTTCCCAAAATGAACAGGACAACAGGCTGTATGCCAAATTTGCAAAAATTCCTATGCTGGAACCTTCAGACAGCGGGGAATGTTTTAACTTTACTGCGGCGGCGTTTGAAATAAGCGAAAAATTCGATACCCCTGTTATCTTAAGAACGACTACGAGAATATCGCACTCCAGAAGCATAGTTTTAAACCCCGGTATTCCCGGCAGCGCAGGTATTTTTAAGCCTGACCGTTCCTATGAAAAAGATATAGAAAAATTCGTTATGGTACCGGTTTACGCAAGGAATAGGCATAAATCCGCCATAAAAAGACTGGGATATTTAACCGATTTTTCAAATAATTCCGGTATAAATAAAATCGAATATAACAGTCTTGACTTCGGCATTATTACAAACGGAATTTCATATCAGTATGCTAAAGAAATCGCGCCTTACGCTTCTTTTTTAAAACTTTCTTTTTCTTATCCCGTCCCCGATATCCTTATTAGAGAATTTGCCGGTAATATTAAAAACGTCGTTATAATAGAAGAATTAGAGCCTTTCATTCAGAACGAAATTTCATCCATCGGCATAAATTTAAAAGGAAAAGAATACTTTCCGCGCGACGGCGAGCTTACGCCGGATTTGGTAGAACTCGGTTTAGCCGAAGCGGGATTTCTGACCGCCCCGGAAAGGCGGAGCCGCCATAAATATATTAAACGCGTTTTCGACGACCCCGGAAATATTCTCGAAACCCTGCCGCCGAGACTGCCGGCATTATGCAGCGGATGCCCCCATACAGCAGTATTTTACGCGCTTAAAAAATTAAAGGTTCCGGTCATGGGCGATATAGGATGCTATACTCTTGGAGCATTGCCGCCCCTTAGCGCCATGGATTCCTGCATATCTATGGGTCTGGCATTCGGAGCGGCCCAGGGGCTGTCCCTGACGAAATCTTCCCCAAAAAAAACAGCCGGAATAATGGGAGACTCGACTTTCTTCCATTCCGGCATTACGTCTCTTATAGACGCTAAATATAATAATATTAGTTTTACGGCGATTATCTTAGACAATGCGACGACCGCGATGACCGGCGGACAGGACCACCCCGGAACCGGTAAAAATTTATCTCTTAACCAATCCGTTTCAAGTAAAATAGATATAAAAAAAATTATCGAGGGCATGGGTATAAGCGAAATTTATACGATAGACCCGTACGATTATAACGAAACATTTAAAGTCTTAAAAAAAGCGCTCGAATCGGAAAACTTAAACATAGTTATCACAAACAGGCCGTGCGTCCTATATCCCCAAAAATTAGACTGCGGAAAAAAGTTCGAAGTTCTTGAAGGATGCCTCGGTTGCGATTTATGCATGCAGCTCGGGTGCCCTTCGATTTTAGCATCCCGCTCCTCCGGCCCTTCGGGCGATAAAAGGATTCCGTTTATAGATGCTTCGTGTATAGGCTGTTCGATATGCAAAGATATATGCATATTTAATTTTATCGGGGAAATAAAAAAATAAAAACGGGCAATATGGACGATTTAATTCAAAATATTTTAATATGCGGCATTGGAGGCCAAGGAGTGGTTCTGGCGGGTAAAATTATCAGCCTTGCCGCGTTCGAAAGCGGCAAGGATATTAAAACGTCGGAAGTGCACGGCATGTCCCAGAGAGGCGGCTCGGTATCGACTCACATCAGGTACGGAAAGAAAATCTTTTCTCCGCTTATACCCGGAAACGAAGCGACGGCGATTCTTTCTTTCGATATTTACGAGACCGCAAGATATATACGTTCTTTTGCAAATGAAAAAACGATAATCATATCGTCGAATCATGGTAAAATTCCTCAGTGGACGCCTAAGAACAAAAATGATAAAATTGGAAACGGGGCCGAAACCGTAAACGAAAACGGAAGCGGAGCCATAGACGAGGACGGCGTTGCCGGCTTATTGCGGGCCAATTTTAAATCCCTGCATCTCATAGACGATAAACGGATAGCCGCAGATTTAGGAAATATAAAAGTTTCAAATATAATTTTAATAGGAATATTGTCGGGTTTTTCCGATATTAAAAAAGAAATATGGCTAAAAGCTATAGAAAAAAATATTCCCCGAAAAACGGCGGATTTAAATATTAACGCATTCTTAACCGGTAGAAACTATTACGAAAATCAAAATCATGAAAATAAAATATTTTGAAAAAAAGTTTGAAACTATGGACATTTCGGAGCTTAAAACTCTTCAAACCGAAAGGCTTAAAAAAACGCTGAAACGGATTTTTGCGGCTGACGGTTTTTTAAAAAATAAGCTGTCCGAAGCCGGCGTAAAAAATCCTAAAGATATAGAAAAAATTAAAACCCCGAAAGATATTAGAAATTTACCCTTTACCTCTAAAGCCGACCTCGTAAACAACTATCCTTTCGGATTGCTTTCCAGTCCGTTAAGCGATATAATCCGAATTCACGCATCGTCTGGCACTACGGGAAAACCTATTATAGCCGCCTACACTAAACGTGACGTAAAAATCTGGTCGGAACTTATGGCAAGGGTTTTTTGCGCGGCGGGCATAGGCAGAAGCGATATAGGACAGAACGCATACGGATACGGGCTTTTTACGGGCGGGTTAGGATTCCATTACGGAGCCGAAAAGCTGGGTATGACTATTATCCCAATGTCAACCGGTTTTACCGAAAGGCAGTTGACCATGATGCAGGATATAGGCGCGACTGTTCTTTTTTGCACGCCCTCATACGCCTTGTTTTTATCTGAGGAAATAAATAAAAATATACCGGACAGGTCTAATCTTAAATTAAAAAAGGGTATATTCGGGGCGGAACCATGGTCTGACGAACTCAGAAAAACAATAGAAAAATCTTTGAATATCGACGCTTACGACATTTACGGATTAAGCGAAATTATGGGGCCGGGCGTGGCATTTGAATGCGTCTATAAAAACGGACTGCATATAAACGAAGACAATTTTCTTCCTGAAATAATAAATCCGAAAACGGGAGAAATCCTAAGGGACGGCGAAACCGGAGAGCTGGTTATAACTAGCCTCAACAGGGAAGCTATGCCTCTTATAAGGTTCAGGACTAAAGACATTACGAAACTTACCCGAGAGAAATGCCCCTGCGGCAGGACATTCGTAAGAATGGATAAAATAAAAGGAAGAACCGACGACATGATAATCTTAAAAGGCGTAAACATATTCCCTTCGCAGATTGAATCCGTCCTTTTCAGGTATGAATATTTGGAACCGGTTTATTTAATCGAGCTATATACCGATAACCTTCTCGACAAAATAAACATCGTCATAGAACCTAAAGAAGAAATTTTCAGAATGGGAGACGGTAAAATCAACGAAATAACAAACGAAATATCGCATAAAATATACGAGCTTATAGGAATACGCGCCAAAATAACCCCGGTGCCTCCAAGAACTTTGGAAAGAAGCCAGGGAAAGGCAAAAAGAATTAACGACCTCAGAAAAAAGATTTAGTTGCGGGCAGGAAAGTTTCGAAGAAACTTCACGAGTGCCGTCAGGCACGAGAGTGAAGCGGTCATCCAGCCTCTATTTATTTAATCAAGACCCGGATGTAATCTTTTCTATAAGTTCGCTTAAAGCCGAGACGTCCACTAGAGTATCCCTGCACGGACCGTTGGGCCTGATGTTCGGAAGCCCGTAAACCGGAAGCGGAAAACTGTCTATAACTCCCGAACTTAAATCTCTTTCGCATGCCACGGCTATAACCGCTTTAGGCCTTTTTTCTTCGAGGACTCTTCTCGCAAGAGTGCCGCCGGTTGCCACGGCTATAAATATTCCCTTTTTATCCGACAATATCGCAAGCTCTTTTATATT
>JAJZLA010000134.1 GCA_021803845.1 bacterium
ATTGTAAGCCGCACTATATATATAATATTTATGGAGAAAAAATGGCAGATTTAAAACCGTCCATAATCGTGATTTTCGGCGCAAGCGGAGATCTTGCGCATATAAAAATCTTTCCCGCTCTTTATAGTTTATGGGAAGAAGGTTTTTTTCCTGAATCGTTCGTGTTAATAGGTTTTGCAAGGACAAAAATGAATGACGAGGAATTTAGAAAATCTATATTTTCTTCATTAAACAGCCATTGCAGGAAAAGACCTATTTACGAAGAAGATTTTTTAAAGTTTTCAAAACACATTTATTATTTGCCTTCCATGTACGATAAGATTGAAAGTTATACTGAATTAGGTAAATTTATAACCTCTAAATCTAACGAATATAAAATCCCAAAAAACATAGTATATTATCTTTCTACTCCTCCGAGCGTTTATAACGATGCCATAGAAGGCATAAAAAATGCTGATTTGGTTTCGGAAGACTTTAAGGGGGAAGGTTTTTCTAAGATAGTTATCGAAAAACCTTTCGGATACGACTATAAAAGCGCAAAGGAACTCAACGAACATCTGTTGTCCGTGTTTAAAGAGGAAGACATATACAGGATAGATCATTATCTCGGCAAAGAAACGGTTCAAAATATTCTTGCGTTCAGGTTTTCGAACGCAATATTCGAACCTATTTGGAACAATAAATATATAGACCACGTGCAGATATCCGCCTTAGAATCTATCGGCGTAGGACTTAGGGCCGGGTATTTCGACAAATCCGGAACTATAAGAGATATGATGCAAAATCACATGATGCAGCTGCTTTCGTTAGTAGCGATAGAGCCGCCGGCTTTGTTCGATGCCGACGATATAAGGAACGAAAAGGTAAAGTTATTAAAAAGCGTAAGGCCTTTAAGCCTTAACGACGTTAAGAAATATACGGTAAGAGGGCAGTACGACAGGGGCGTAATCGACGGCAAGCAGGTTGTAGGCTACAAGGAAGAAGAAGGGATAAACGCAAATTCTATTACCGATACGTATGCGGCTATGAAACTATACGTCGATAATTATAGGTGGGCTGGAGTTCCTTTTTATTTAAGAGCCGGAAAAAGATTAAAGACGCATAAAACGGAAATAGCGGTTTATTTTAAAAAACTTCCTTACAGTTTATTTGCAAAGGCGGGTATAGAAAACATAAAGCAGAACTCTATAATTATAACGATTCAACCCAATGAAGGGATATCGATAAATATAGGTGCAAAAAAACCGGGTTTCGTTATGGATATAGAACCGGTTTGCATGGTTTTTAATTACAAATCTTCTTTCAGACTTTCGCCTCCGGATGCTTATGAACGCTTAATATACGACGTTATACTTGGAGACCAGACTCTTTTTGCAAGATACGACGATATGCTTATAGCATGGCAGTTGATTACGTCCATAATGAACGGCTGGTCGAAAATGGAGCCGCCCGTTTTTCCAAATTACGATGCAGGTTCATGGGGGCCGAAAGAGGCGGACGAGCTTATAAGCGCAGACGGCAGGAAATGGAATAACGCCGCGTAAAGTTGTGGCAGGGACAGAATTGAATTCTGTCCCTGTAGTTTTTTAGGTAAGTGTGATAGTGTCGGAACGGTTAAGCTACTATATTATTACAGTTATTACAGTTCGGTTTTAACGAAATTATATAGGTCTTCGGGGGATAAACCTGCGAGTTTGTATAAATCTTCCGGTTTGCCCGATGAACTGTAAAACTTTGCTCCCATTTTTCTAAATTTTACGGATATTCCGTTTTCTGCTAGCATTGAACCGATAGAAGTTCCTACTCCGGTTTTAACGTTATGATCTTCTATCGTTACTATTAATCCAGTTTTAGCGGCAAGTTTTAGGTCTTGTACGTCTATGTCGCTGGGACACGATACGTTTAAAAGCATTGCGCTTATACCGTCTTTTTTAAGCATTTCCCAGCCTTTTAAAGCATGGGTCAGCATGTTGCCGGTAGATATTATTGCGGCGTTTTTGCCATCTCTGATTACGTCCATTTTTCCGTATTTAAATTCATAATTTTCGCCGAAAAAAGGTTTGTCGTTTTCATCAAGTATGACCGGAATTATAGACCTACCCATTATTACCCCGAAATTTCCTTCATTGTTCGCTATATAGCGCGTTGCTCTGTCGGTCTGGTTTGGGTCTGCCGGCAATATAACTTTAAATCCGAAAGTAGAGTTAAGGAGACCGAAGTAATCGATGCACTGATGAGTTTTTCCGTCTTCGCCTACGTCTATCCCGCAATGCGTGCAGACTATTTTAAGATTTGTATGGTTAATATCGTTCAATCTTTGCTGGTTGTATGTTTCGTCCACGCCGAAAACGCCAAAATCCGCAAAAAAAGTCAGAATATTATCCGTTGAAAGCGCGCCTGAAATTACCGCCGTATTGTGTTCTTCTATTCCGGATTCAAAAAAATTATCAGGAAAAGCTTTTCTAAACGCTCCGGTTTTTACCGATCCTTCTAAGTCGCAGTCGAATACCGCAAAAGGAAGATTTTTTTGTTCGCCGTTTTTTTCTTTATAAGTATTTGCAATATCGGCAAGAGCGTTGCCGAAAGCTGAACGGTTGTCGGTATTTTTTTCGCGGGTGTAAACTATTTTTTTTCCGTTGTTGTTTAAAATTAAGAAATTATTATTTCTTTTAGGAAGAGGTTTTATGCTAAATCCTGCTTTCTTTTTAGCTATAATTTCATCTAAATTGTCTTTTTCGCCTAACTCTGCAAGAGCTTTTTTACAGTCTTCGATATTTAGAGTAGCTCCGTGAAATTTAGCCTGGTTTTCCATAAAAGAGACACCCTTGCCCATAACAGTATGCGCTATTATAGCAACGGGAGAATTTATTGAATGCGACTGTTTTATAGCTGCGTAAATTTCGTTAAAATCATGCCCGTTTATTGTTATAACGTAAAATCCGTCGGCTTTAAAATTTTCTTCGATATTATCAGGCATAACGTCAACCGTTTTACCGCCTATTTGAAGTCCGTTTTTATCGACTATTACGGTAAGGTTATTCAATTTATATTTGACCGCAAATCTTCTTGCTTCGCCTATTTGACCTTTAGCCTGCTCTCCGTCGCCCATAACGCAATAAACATGATTATCGTATCCATGAAGTTTGGAGGCTAAAGCAAATGCGCATGCGGCCGAAAGACCCTGTCCCAAGTTGCCGGTGTCCCATTCGACGCCGGGTACCGTTTTTTCTATATGACCTTCAAACGGGTAGCCGGCAGTTCTAAAAGATATAATTGCATCGTTTACGTCGAAAAATCCGTAATTTCCGAGAGCGGAATAAACGCCGGGCGAAGTATGTCCATGGCTTACCACGATACGGTCTCTTTCAGGTTTGAATGGATTTTTAGGGTCTATATTGCAAAAACCATACAATACTGCATAAATATCTATCGACGACATAGAACCGCCCGGATGTCCGGAAGATGCTACCGTAGTCATTTTTAAAATGTCGCCGCGGCATTTTTTAGTAAAATCCTTTAAAATTTTTAATTCGTTCTCGCCAAGTTTATCCGCTTCAAAATTTCTTTTTAAATCCATTGTATTTACCTCTTTTTAAATTTTAAAAATTTTAAAAATTATAAAATAAAATAAATTAATAACATATCTATATAAACTATCTATAATTTATTAAAATTCAAATCCCTGCGGTGTTTTTTATCGATTGCAAAAGTTTTTCGTAAGCATCTTCAAAAGATTTTACTCCATCGTTTTGAAGTTTATCTCCGACCTTATTTAAATCTATCCCGAATTTCAAAAGTTCGTTAACTGTTTTCAACGATTCGTCGAACTCTAATGAAGCCGTATCCGGCATTATATTACCGTGGTCGGCAATATGCTCTATAGTTTCGTCCGGCAGGGTGTTTACGGTATTTTTACCTATGAACGGCTCGACGTATTTCAAGTCGTAATATGACGGGTTTTTTGTGCTGGTACTTGCAAATAAAAGTTTTTGCGGATTTGCGCCTTTAGATTTTAATGCCGAAAAATCGCCGCCGTTAAAAATTTCGTTAAATTTATTAAAAATTATTTTTGAATTTGCAACTCCGGCTTTTCCGATTAAACCTGCAAGTTTCTCTTTTTTTGCGGTATCGTTCGCCGCTTCGCCGTTAATTAAATCGTTAATCGTTTTATCGACCATAGTATCTACCCTGCTGATAAAAATGCTTGCGACCGAATGTATTCCGGATAAATTATAGCCGTTGGCATAAGCCGTCTTTAATCCTTTTATATATGCATTTGCTACGTCTATATAATGATTTAAAGAAAACATCAAAGTAACGTTAATATTGATTCCTTTAGCTATAAGGGCGGGTATTATTTCCAAGCCTTCTTTCGTAGCCGGTATTTTAATAAGTATGTTTTTTTCGTTAATAAGCGAAAAAATCCTGAAAGCTTCTTCCGTCGAAGTCTTGGCGTCGGTTGCTATATCGGGAGAAACTTCAATGCTTACGAACCCGTCTTTGCCGCCGGATTTTTCGTAAACCGGCTTAAGTATTTGAGCCGCAGATTTTATATCTTCTCTTGTTATGGTATCGTATATTTCAAACGGCGTTAATTTTTCCGCCGCAAGTTTTTTAATTTTTTCTGGATAGCCGCATTTTCCGGAATTAATAGATTTTTCAAATATGGAAGGATTTGACGTTATGCCCGTGATTATTTCGTTTTTAACTAATTTTTCGAGGTCGCCGGAATCTATCATGCATCTTGAAATATTATCCAACCAGGGACTTTGTCCGTATGAAAGCATTTTTTTAAAATTACCGTTCTTAGAAACGACGAAATCGACGTTCATTGCGCTATCCTCCTATATTGATATATTGACGTTTTATATAAAATTTAATAATTTTTAATTTTTTAGTGATTTTTAAAAAACAGCCAGTAGTCGGCACCGGCTTTGTCGAATTTTAAAAGCGTGTATTCCCCTTTGAGTTTATGTCCGTTAAAATCCAGAACATATATCTTTTTATCTTTCTTAATAAGGGTATATTCACCCTTATCCCAAATCCTTACCTCGCCGGCTCCGTAATGACCTTCCGGTATAGTGCCTTCAAAGTTTGCATAAGCAAGAGGATGGTCTTCGACTTTTATCGATAGATTTTTTTTGCCGGATTCCAACGGCGGTTCTTTAGGCAAAGCAAAAGAAGTCAATATGCCGTTTTCTTCTATCCTTAAATCCCAATGAAGATGGCTTGCATGATGTTCGTGAACTACAAATATCATATTTATTAAAATATTTGATTAAATCGTTACGATTAAATTATATCATAAAACAGTCGTTATAATATACCGAAAATATACAAAATAGAAAATATTTGCCAAAAATTTTACGATTTTATTTTTAATTATTTTATATTATAATGATAAATATTAACAATTAAAATATTTTTTAATATATAAAAAATTAAAATGGCGGCTAAAAATTCAAATATCTGGAATGCTTTTTTAAGAATATACATAGGCCTTTTTTTTCTTTATGCGGTGCACTTTAA
>JAJZLA010000135.1 GCA_021803845.1 bacterium
TATAAGACGTCTATATCATTTCTTATTATTTTATCTACATTTCTCTTTTTAATTTTTACCGCGACGACGGTCCCGTCTTTTAAAACCGCCTTATGAACCTGCGCTATAGAAGCTGAAGCAACCGGGGTTTCGTCGAACGACTCGAAAACGTCTTCCAAATTATTGCCCGTTTCCGTTCTGAATATTTCCCTGATTTCATCTATTTTGTTAAAATCTATATGCGCATTGTCCTGAAGCTTCCTTAATTCGACGATATATTTTAAGGGAAGAGTCCTGATTTCCTGAGAAAATACCTGTCCAAGCTTAATAAAGGTAGGGCCGAGTTCTTCCAAAGCATACCTCAGCCTGATTTCCGGCGGAACATTTTGATAATTGTCAACCGGGTAGGTAATTTTAAGATATTTTTTGAATATAAAAAATTTGGAAAGCCCCACATTGGTGATAATCTGGTAAAAGCCGTGTTTTGCAAATATGGAAGCCACCTTTCTGATGCGCCTTACTGCCCTTACTAATCTTATTATGTCGCCTATTTTCATAATTTATCTATCCTTCAAAAATTTAATAAATCTAAGGTCTATCTCGCGCTTAAGAAGGTCTATAGAATATATGCTGACGTCTATTGCATCCCCTATTTTAAATATCTTTCTCGTATGCCTTCCTTTAAGTATTTTAGAAGCGTCGCTGTATTCGTAATAATCGTCCGCAATCGTGGAAACGTGGACGAAGCCCTGAATAAAAAATCCTTTGATATCTACAAAAAACCCGAAGTTTACAACGTTTGTAATAAACCCTTCATAAACGGCCTGCGAATTTTTTTTCAAAAATTGCATTTTCTTAAAATCTACATATTCTCTTTCGGCGTCGGCCGAGAGCTTTTCCCTTCTCGAAACGACATTCGACGCAAATTTTAGATATTCCGCATTAAGCCATTCCGGCATTTTTTTAATATCGCCCGCAATATCTCTCCATTCCGCCTTTACACTTCCGCCGTCATCCCCGTATATAATAAAAGCAAGTATTCTGTGCACCAATAGATCCGCATATCTCCTGATAGGAGAAGTAAAATGAGTGTAAGACTTAAGCGCAAGCCCAAAGTGATGAATATTAACCGGAGAATAGACGGCAATCCTCATAGACCTCAAAAAAGCCTGCTCTAAAAAAGATGCCAGCGGGGTTTCTTTAAGTTTATTCAGCATATTACGGTAATCCGACGGATTCTCCAAGGAGCCTTTTGGGGCGGGTATTTTAAAATATTTTAATATTTTAAAAAATTCTTTGACTTTCTCTTCGTCCGGTCTTTCATGAACCCTATAAACGGAAGGAACTCTTTTGGATTCGATAAATTCGGCTACGGCGCAGTTTGCCGTTATCATAAAATCTTCGATTAAATTATGTGCAAAATTTCTAGGCTCCGGAATAACGCTGACGGGTTCATTGTTTTCGTCGAGTTCCACTTTGCTTTTAATCGGGTCGAAATCCAAACTTCCGTTTTTAGCCCTCTTATCCCTTAAAGTTTTTGCAAGGCTTTTCATGCTTACGAGCATATCTTTTACCGGGGAAAGCTTTTTATCTAACGAATCAAAAAGCTCTGCGTTTTTGACGCCGTTTATTTTATGCCCGCCGGAAGCGCCTTCCGCCTCTAACCCCGTAAGATAATTATATACCTCGTTATACGTCAGCCTTCCGAAGGTCTTTATTAACCCCCTGTATATTTTTTTATTTTCCGTTTTGCCCGACAGGACGTCTATATCCATTTCGCAAACCATTACAAAACGCTTTTTACCCGGAAGAAGACTGCATAACCCGTTTGACAATTTTTCCGGAAGCATCGGATAAACGCTGCCCGGAAAATATGTGGAATTGCCCCTTTTGAAAGCTTCAGCATCGATGCGGCTTCCGGAGCGGACGAAATAAGAGACGTCGGCTATCGCGACGTAAAGCTTAGAGATATTTGTTTTCTTGGATGTTTTTAAATAAACGGCGTCGTCAAAGTCTTTTGCATCCTCTCCGTCTATGGTGACGAAAGGCAGAGCCGTTAAATCGCGCCTGTCTTTTTCTATATTTTTTTCTTCTAAATCGGGAGAAAATTCATCGAGTTCCCTTAAGGCTTCTTCGGCAAAAGATTTATAGATATTATATTTATTGAGAACGATTTCTTCTTCGGCGTCTTTCGATTCTATATCTCCTAATATCTTGTCGATATTAACTATCCGGGAAGATAGATCTTGCGTTTCCGGTAAAACGGCGCTTACTATAACTCCGTTTTTTAATTTCCCCTTATCTTTAAACTTATGCATATCGAAATAAAATGAATCGTCGAACTCCGGGGATATAGGAGTCAGAATTGCAATATTTTTTTCAATCCGTATTACGGCTTTAAAATTATTTAAATTTCTTTTTATTATCCTTATTACCCTTCCCCTTCTGTCTTTTGACGAGACCGACCGCTGTTTTTTCTTTAGATAATAGGAACTGTCCGGTATGAGCTGAAGTATAACGTTATCCATGGGAATAGCTCCGGCAATGTCGGAGCCTTTCACGAAAATATCTTTTCCCCCGCCGGTATCGTCGCTGACAAATGCATAATTGCGCTTTTTCAAGATTACAGTTCCGTGTAACAGATTTAATTTTTGCGAAAAGACGTACTTTTCCCCTTTCGTATATATTAAATCACCGTCCGCTACCATTGAATCCAGAATTTTTTTGGCGGCTGAAAGATTTTTTGCGGAAGTTATTTCCAATCCGTGTTTGATGTCGGTAAAAGAAAGCGGAATATCGGACTTTTGAGAAAACAGATAAACGATATTTTCTTTTGTTATTATTTTCATCTATTTTTTATGCCAATTATTTCAAAATATGATAAAATAAAAAATCGATACGTATAAATTTATATAATAATAACATTTAGCAAATATTTTTTCATTATATTTCATTATATAAGATATAAGCTATAAACTATAAAAAAACAAAATTTTGCGATTTAGCCGGAATGGCGGAACTGGTAGACGCGCACGGTTCAGGGCCGTGTAAGATTACTCTTGTGGGGGTTCGATTCCCCCTTCCGGCACCATTTATATTTATATCCATAGCCTTTATATTTATTAGATCTACGCTAAACTATTTTATCTATCCATAAACTTACGGAGAACTTATGATAAAGCCGTTAAAAAAAAATTATTTGCCGTTCGCCGCGTTTCTTTTATCGGCATTATTAATTTTAACTACCGCAAATTCAAACCATAATATATGTTATGCCTTAGGAGCGGCAAAATCGAGCGGATCGGGCGCGTCTTCAAAGATTTTACTGGATTATACCCATGAAACAATTACAAAAAATTATGAAGATATTATGTCCGAACATGAAATAATAAAAATAATGAATAAAAAAGGCATTAAAAAATATTCCTCCTTAACTTTTCCTTTTTCTAAAAAGAATCAGAAACTCAAAGTATATTTTATTAAAATAATACAGCCTGACGGAAATATTATAAATATCAATACGAACCTTTTAAAAACAGTAACGGCGCCGTTTAATCCCGAAGCTCCTATTTTTTCCAACAAGTTATTAAAAACGATTCAGCTTCCAGGTTTGGTTAAAGGCTCTATAATAAATTATAAGTATAGGACCGTCGTTATAAAGCCTTATATGAAAAATAATTTTTTCACGGAAGATTATTTCGGAGGGCTCTCGCCTTTAAAAAAATCGGTTTATAAATTAACGATACCCGACGGTTTATATTACCGCTACGCCGAATACGGGTTTAAAGAGAAACCCGAAATCATTAAGGGCGGTTCCGATACAACGCTTGTCTGGTCCATATGGAACAGAAAAAAAATAACCCCCGAAGAAATGGGACCTAGCGAATCTTTTATCGTTCCGCATGTTATGATTTCTTCCGTAAAATCATGGAATATGGTGGCTTCATGGTACGCTCATCTTACAAAAGACAGAATAAAACCGGGCAAAAAACTCTATGAATACATAAAAAAAATTGCCGTTTCAAAAAAAACAAAATTAGAAAAAATAAAAGGGATATATAATTTTGTCGCAAAAAATATAAGATACGTCGGATATGAATTTGGATTAGACGGATATAAGCCGAGTAACGTAAATTCTACTTTTAAAAACAGGCTTGGCGACTGCAAAGACCATGCAACGCTTTTTTCGTCAATGTTAAAACAGTTAGGGGTAAAGGCTTATCCAGTCCTTATACCCACGACCGAAATTCCGGATATGAATCCGAATATTCCCACGCCTTTCGTTTTCGACCACGAAATAACGGCTATAAAGTTAAAATCCGGAAAATTTATGTTTGCCGATACCACTTCTAACGTTACGACTTTCGGCGACCTTCCCCCTATGGACCAGGGCAGAAACGTATTGATAATTGCTAACGGCAAGGGAATAACCGCAAAAACTCCTATATTTTCTCCCGCAAAAAACAGCGTATCGGTAAAAGAGTACGCCGCCGTTTCCCGCGGAGGCGGGCTGAACGTTAAGTCTTCAATAATTTACTCCGGGGCATACGATATGTATAAAAGATATCTCTATTCGTCCACGTCCGAAAGGAAAAAAAAGGACGGCATCTTAAAAGACGTTACGTCTATAGTTCCGAATGCAAAACTTACCGGCTATTCTTTTAAAAATGGAAACAGCATGACTAAGCCCTACATAGAAAATTTTTCATTTGCCGCAAAAAATTATTCCGGTAAAAACGGCAATACCGTTATGATAAGATTACCTTTGAGAACAAGGACCGAACTGACAAAAATAACGGCTATGGGTAAAAGAAGGTATTCTTTAAAGTTCGGATATAATTTTTCGGAAAAAACCGCAGTTTATCTAAGTTTTCCCAAGAATTATAAAATAGTTTTTATTCCTAAAGCCGTAAATATCAGAAACGCCGTCGGTTCTTTCTCTGCAAGCTATTCCATAAAAAACGATACGGTGGTTTTCCGTTCGTATTTTTCCGTAAACGGTTATAAAATAAAACCCCGGAGCTATGCCGCGGCTAAAAAATTGTTTAATACCGCAATAAAAACACTCAGTAGGCAAGTTGTTATATTTCATGAATAATAAAAATCTTTCCTTCCATAATAACTGGTTTAAAGAGATTTCTTTAGGGAAATCTTTGGAAATCGGCCTTGTTCAGGTTTATACCGGAAACGGAAAAGGCAAAACTACCGCCGCAATAGGACAGGCGCTGAGAGCAAGCGGACATGATATAAAATCCTTAATAATACAGTTTCTAAAGGGCGGCTCGTATTCAGGCGAGGTCAAAGCCATAGAAAACTGCGTTCCGCTTATTAAAATTTATCAAGCGGGAAGCCCTTTTTTTATAAATAAGGATAAAATATCGGAAAAAGATATAGATTCCAACAGGAAAGGATTGGCTTTAGCCGAAGAAGCCGCATCCGGAGAAAACGATAATGGAATCGGAATATTAGTGCTTGATGAAATTAACGTAGCGATAAATTTAGGCATAATTAAAACGGAAGAAATTATATCGACGTCTTTAGGGT
>JAJZLA010000136.1 GCA_021803845.1 bacterium
CGGATATCTTAAGATACCTGTATATCTTATTTGCTTTACGCTGTTTTAAGGTTAATATTTTTATTCGTCCGGAGCTTTCCACGTCCGAAAACTTAAGCTCCCTGACTTCTTCTATTCGGGCGCCGGTTTCATACATCAAAAGAACCGCTAACCTATGAAATTCGTTTGTAATACCGTCTAAAAGGGCTTTTAACTGCTCTACGCTATAGAATACGATATTATCGTTATCGTAGTAGTTATTCTTGCCTTTAAGCTCCGTTTTAACCAGCTTTGTTTTACCGTTAGATTTTGTAATTTCACTGTAAACGACGACTTCGTTATCCATAATAATAAGCTCCTTTTTTATTTGTCCGCAAAACGGACAGGTTAAATTTGTTTCCAAATTTCCATATATTTATTGCAATTATATTCCATTTTTTCTACGTCGTATCTCTTGCAGTTTAAAAACTCTTTATTAAACCACATGCAGGTTTCACATTTTAGATTTTTAAGATTCTCTTTTCTCTTTTGCAAAACGTTAATAAAAATCTGATTTACTCTTTCCGTTGTTGTTTCCATTTTCCCGACCCCTTTTTTTAAAATTATCGTTAAATCTTTCTATATCCTTTAATAATATTATAGGATATTTTTAGCTAAAAGTCAAGTAAAAAATGCAGGTTTTTATATATTTTTTTTGATAAAAAATAAGGTTTCTATCCGAAAATAGATTGTTTTAGGATATAAGATTTTATTCGTCCGCCGTGCGATTTTTTCTATCCAAAAAAATAAATCGTTCAGGACGGTTTCGTCCGTTTTGCGGACAAATCCGGCTTTCGCTTAATAAACATACGATAAATCTAATTAAATTAAGGGGGTTATTATTATGGATATTAAAGATGTTATGTTCTGCTGGCACGACGGAGCTTTGACAAAAAAAGGCAATGCCTGTCCTGTCTGTGGGAGCTGGAATAGCTTGAAAGATTTAAGATACTACACTAAGGGAACGGCTTATCCGATTCCCGGACGTTTATTAAACGTAAAAGTCCCAGACGGAATAACTACCGTTGCTAATGCCTGCTTTTGTAGCTCCTGCGGCGATATTGCTTTATGCAAAAACGCAAAGGTTTGCGATAATTGCGGTTCGACGGAATTATTAAAACTTCAAGACTATTTAGCCTTCAATGCTTTTTAACTTTCTGTCCGCAAAACGGACAAACTATTTTTAACCAATATTTAACTTTAAAAAGAGGTGAAAAATGATAGATAATTGCAAAGTGAATGAGTTCGTCCGGCGGTTCTATAAAGCCGTAAACGAAAAGTCTATGACCGAATTTTATCTTTTGCACGAATACTTTGACCAGCTTACTTCCGATGAGAAAGTCGGAGCTTTACTTAATATTCTTTTTTATAATAATTTACGGGAGTCTTTGTAATGCTTGAAAATAACGACGAAATAGAAAAAATTGTCGAGCATATATATTGCGAGTTGCATATATTAAAGCTCCTGACGGTTTATAAAGAAAACGACCATATAATCGGCTTAATCGACGAATTACAGGCGGATATCGACCGCCTTGTTTTATCATTGCTTGATAGAATATCCGACTCCGACGATACGTCTATTGAGGCCTTAATCCTAAATACAAAACAAAAAATGGAATATGCGGCGGGCGAAGCTTTAAAGTTTTTATCGAGAAAAGGATATAAGTTAAACGCAGATATTTATCTTTTATTTTTTTCTTTACCGGCTATTTTTCAAATTCAAGAATCCGCCGGAAAAAATCAAAAAGAAATATATAAAATCCTTTGCGATTTCGTCGATAAATATAAATCTTAATCCTGTCCGCAAAGCGTTTTTATTTTTTAAAATCTAAAGCTTTTTATAATCTTTTTTCAATTTTTAAGGGACACCTTTAGAGTGTCCCGCCCCGTCGTAGTCGTGTTAAGTCTGTTGATAAATCATACGCCCCCTTGTAGCCGACGGTGTGAGTTATTTTGTTTAATTTTTTATACGATAAGTCCGTAGAAAATCATACCGCCTGATAAAAAAATAATCCGATAAGTTCACAGAAAAAAATTAAATAAAATTAGTCATGCCTGAGGCGTGCGACTTTCGGATTTATCAACAGACTTAACACGAAAAAAACGGACGGATAAATCTAAAAAATACGATAAGAGCTTAAAATAAAATCCGCCGCAGGCGCACAAAATTGAAATAAAAAACAAAACAAACACACATACAAGTCTCTACTAACATCTATTTTTATTTAATTATTAATAATATTAAATACTTATGATATGCAACTTACTGTATTTGTAGGGAAGTAACAAGCTATAGGCAGTAGGTAGCTTACGATTTTTAATGCTTTTTTATCCAAAAAACGGCTTTCAAATTTCAACTTTAAGGCTTGTTTTTTTTCGTTTAGGACGTTTAATATTCGTATAAAAATAGGCGGGCTTAAAATCGATTTTACGCAAAAAAAACGCCGGATAAAATCAATTTCCGGCGCTAAAAAATAACAAAAAACTTCTTAATTTAAACCAGTCCAACGTTTCAAAAATACTTCGGGATTAGCAAAAAAATCGTCTAAAACTACGATTAAATTTTTATTTAAGACGTCCGAAAAAATCATTTTTTTATCAAGAACGGAATCGTATTTGAAGCTTTCACCTGCGAAATTTGAAAATATTTTTATTAACTTTTCTTTGGCGTTTTGGCTCTCGACGAGCCAAACGGTTTTATTATAATTTTTCAAATATTGAGTCCAAAAAAGACGCTTGCCGTAGTGATTTTTATCCGGTTTAATTGTCAATTCAATTTCGATTAGAATGTTAAAACTTTTTAAAAAAATATCCGGGCGTATCTTGTATTTTTTTTCTTTATCGATATAAATTTTTTTGTCGGAATATTCGTCAAGGCCGTGTTCGGTTTCGTAATCAAAAGGCTCTCCGTCCGTTTTTAATTTTTCTAAAATTGCGACGACTCGACGTATAAATAAACTATGTTTCAAGTGTTCTTCCTGCACGCCTATCGTTCTTATTTTTCTGGTATAGTATAAATCGCAACCGGCGCTATCAAGGCTAAAAACAGTTATAAAAATCGGTTTTACGCCCCATGCGGCAGAGGCTATGACTACCTTTGATTTACGAATATAGCCAAATTCTTTTAACTTCCTAATCCGGCGCCAAAAAGCCCTATCGTTCTTTTTATTTAATAAGGTTTTTGCGGCGATGTCGTCAACGTATTTATAATTTGCCAAAAAGCCCAAAAAACGCCTGTCGTCGTCCTGCAACTCTATGCGTTTTTTGTCTTTCTTATTGAGTAAATCCGAAAATAAAGACTTTTTCATTAGTTATATTCCTTTTTTATTTTTTGAATTATGGAATCCGCATAAGGTTTTATAGTCTTGAAATACCAATTAAGTTCTGTATTATTGTCAATTAAATCGTCAAAAACTATCTTTTCAATTATTTTATTTACTTCTATTTCAAGGATTTGATAAAAATTAAGACTGAAAGAACCGAATTTTTTTTCCGGCTTAAATGCGGCGGTTCTCATTATTTCGTCAAAACTCTTATTTTTATTCCTTTTTCTCGTCAAAATTTTCTTTTTATAAAACGCTAAAGCTTTTTTAAAAATCCTGTCTTGATTTTCTTTAAATTTGCTTTCAATTTGACTTTCAAGTCCTTTGTTTTCCATAGTTTAATACCTCTCTTTTTAAAATTAATTAAATTTCTATACAGTTAAAGCGAAAGCCAAATGTCCGCAGTGCGAAATTATTTTAAATCCTGCAATTTTAAGCTTTTTTTAAAGGCTATCCAAAAAAAACAAAAGGCTTTTATTATTTTTGTCCGCCGTGCGATTTTTAAACTATCCGGAATTTCCTGATAAATCAATAATTTCATTTTCCAAGTTAAAAACCTTTTTAAATCCTTTCAAATTTGACCGTAGAGGCGAGGAACGGGGCGAACAGGTATAAAACCATTAACCAAAAAAAACAAAGCCTTAATAGCCTGTTTTTTTCGTCCGTTTTGCGGACAATGGCTTTCGCTTAATAAGCATAGGATAAAAAAATAAATAATAAAATAAGGAGATTAAACCATGGAAAAAGAGCTTTTAACCGCTAAAGAAACGGCGGAGTTTCTTGGATTAGCGGAAATTACAATTTATAAGATGACTTATCGGAAACAAATACCTTATATCAAAATAGGCAGGACTAAAAGATTTGATAAATCAAAACTTTTAGCTTGGATAGAAAGCAACGCTCATGATACAATTAAAAAAAGTAAATAAGCCGTAAATGCCGAAAAGGGGGTGTAAATATGGGCATTTATAGGCAAGGCAAAACGTTCTGGGTCAATAAATGCATCGCTGGCGTTAGATACTACGAAAGCGCCGGAACGACAAGCAAAATGGAAGCTAAAGCCTTTTACGACCGCTGGGTTTATGAACTTAAGGAACAAATCCGGACCGGCAAGTCGATTTTAAAACAAGAACCGGCGCCGGAGCAGAAAAAAGAGATAACTTTTTCGGAACTTTCAAAACTGTATTTAGAATACATAAACGGCAGGTTGAGAAGCTATCCGAGCCAAAAAGTGCTAATAAAGAAACTTTTACAAACATTCGGAAACATTAAGTTAAATGTAATTAATATTTCCTTAATCGAGAAAATGCAATCAAATATTATTGCAAATGATTTATCCGCCGCGTATGCAAATAGATTAACGGCGACGATTAAAAGAATGTTTGCGAAAGCTCTCGACTGGAACTTAATACCAGAAAGTGGTTTAAAGGAAATTCAAAAGGTTAAACTGTTAAAAGGCGAGATTAAAAGGTTAAGGTATTTAACAGAGGACGAGCAAGAAAGGCTTATAAACGTTTGTAATAAAGAAATAAAGCCTATCGTGATAACGGCATTAAATACGGGAATGAGAAAATCGGAAATCCTGCATTTAACCTGGGACAGGGTAGATTTAGAAAACCGGATAATTCTTTTAGACAAGACGAAAAACGGCGAAAGGCGGGAAATACCGATAAATCAAACGCTTTTAAATACTTTATCCGGTATAGTCAGGAATATAAAAACCGACTATGTATTTTATAACCCGGAAACCTTAAAACCTTATTACGATATAAAAAAGAGCTGGCAAAGAGCTTTAGCTAAAACGCATATTTTAGATTTTCGATTTCACGATTTGAGACATACCTTTGCGAGCAGTTTAGTAATGAAAAGCGTCGATTTAACGACCGTCAAAGAGTTATTAGGGCATAAGGATATAAAAATGACATTACGATATAGTCATTTATCGCAGGCGCATGTAAAGCAGGCGGTATCGGTTCTTGATAAAAAGTGTTATAATTCTGTTATAGCGGGCGAGAATAATATTTTATCGAAGTCCTGAAATGCTTATTAAAACTGGCTCCCCGAGACGGATTCGAACCATCGACCCAGTGATTAACAGTCACTTGCTCTGCCGGCTGAGCTATCGGGGAATATAGAATGAATAATGTTATGAATTGCACTAATAACTGATAAGATA
>JAJZLA010000137.1 GCA_021803845.1 bacterium
GGATAAGTTCTATAGAAGAGGCGAAAAGACATTGCTTATAGAATTAATAAATTATCTTACCGACAGGATAAGTTAAATTAAATAAAATAAAAAGCTTTTACTATATGATACTGGATAAAATAAAAAAACCGAACGACGTAAAAGAGTTAAATTTAAATGAGCTTGAACTGCTTTCGGACGAGCTGAGGAGCGAAATAATTTCCGTATGCTCCGGTAACGGCGGACACATTGCGTCGAGTCTCGGCGTCGTCGAACTTACGGTTGCGCTTATAAAATCTTTCGATTTCGAAAACGCAGACAAGATTATATGGGATGTCGGACACCAGTCTTATCCTTATAAGATTCTTACGGGAAGAAAAGATAAATTTAATACTTTAAGAAAATTAGGAGGTATATCTGGTTTTCCTTCAATACGTGAAAGCAGATACGATTATTTCGGCACGGGCCATGCCGGTACGTCTATTTCCGCCGCGCTCGGCATGAGCGTCGCAAAAGATTTAAAAAACGATACGGAAAAGAACGGAAGAATTATAGCCGTTATAGGAGACGCTTCAATTTCAAACGGACTGGCTCTTGAAGGCTTAAATAACGCCGGCTCGTTAAAAAAAGACGTTATAGTTATACTTAACGACAACGAAATGTCGATATCTAAAAACGTAGGTGCCATTTCTAATTATTTGAATAAAATAATGAGCGGCAATTTTTATCAGGGCTTAAGAAAAGAAATAGAAAAAATGTTGAAATCTATCCCGTTATTCGGTTTGCAAGTGGCAAAACTTGCGTCGAAATTTGAAGAATCTTTCAAAAATCTTATAGCGCCGGGTATTATCTTTGAAGAACTGGGTTTTACTTATATAGGACCTATAGACGGACATAACTTCCAACATCTGCTCGATTCTTTCGATAACATAAAGAGGTTAAAAAAGCCGATACTGCTCCATGTTATAACAAAAAAAGGAAAAGGTTACGAACCTGCGGAAAAAAATCCGTCAATATTTCACGGGATTTCAGCTTTTGATAAAAACACCGGTTTAACCTTAAAAAAATCCGGCAACGTTTCATACGGCGAAACGGTTTCCAACTTTCTTGCAGATATGGCGTCGGATAATGCCGACATAATAGCCGTAACGGCGGCAATGCCCGACGGAACCGGGCTTTCAAAATTTTCAAAACTTTTTCCCGACAGATTTTTCGATGTCGGCATAGCCGAAGAACACGCGGTAACGTTTGCCGCAGGCGCCGCATCGAACGGATTAAAACCGTTTGTTTTTATATATTCGACGTTTCTTCAGCGCTCTTTAGACCAGATAATTCATGATGTCTGCCTGCAGAATCTTCCCGTCGTTTTATGCATAGACAGAGCGGGGATTGCCGGAGAAGACGGCGCAACCCATCAGGGAATATTCGACATATCCTTTTTAAACTACATACCCAACCTAATTTTTATGGCGCCTAGAAACGAATATGAACTTATACGCATGGTTAAAAGCTCTTTGACTTACGGAAAACCGGTTGCCATAAGATATCCGAAAGCAGAAACTCCTTATTTTGAACTTCCTAAAAAAGAAAGCGTTGCGGTTTTAACCGAAGGAGAATTTGAGATATTGCTTGATGCAGGCAGCTTTAAAAATGTAGTAATAAGTATCGGAGCGCCGCATACTTTAATATTAAACAAAATACTCAAAACGCTTAACGAAAATAATGCTAAAACTCCCGAAAATTTAATCAGCCTAATAGACGCAAGGTTTATTTCACCTATTTCCGCCGAATTAATAAATAAAATTAAAAATGCGGAAAAAATAATGACGGTGGAAGAAAACGTAGAGTTTTCGGGTTTTGGAGCAAAACTTTTAACCTTGTTAAGCCGGCAAACTAATCTGAATTCCTTAGAATATAAAATAGTATCCCTCGGCTCCGATTTCATAGAGCATGGATCGCGGTCGGAGCTTCTTGCCTTAAAAGGATTTTCGGAGGAAAGTTTATCGGATACAATAAAAGCTTTTTTTATCTCGGACTGTGAAAAAAATAAGATTAGATGTTCTTCTTGCTGAACCCTCGTCGGGATATAATTTAACTAGAAGCAGGGCGGCGGCGCTTATAATGGAAGGAATGGTAAGCGTTAACGGATTAAAATGCGTCAAGCCGGGAACTCAAGTTGACAGAGACAGTTCAATAGAGATTAAAAAAAGCAATCCTTACGTATCGCGCGGAGGATTAAAACTGAAGTGCGCCTTGTCCGATTTTAAATTGGACGTAAAGGGTAAAAGAATAATCGATATAGGAGCTTCTACGGGAGGTTTCACGGACTGCCTTCTAAAAGAAGGTGCGGATTTTGCATTCTGCATCGACGTCGGTTACGGACAGCTTCATTATTCTTTAAGGAACAATCCAAAAATTAAAAATTTGGAAAATACAGACATTAAAACCATTCCTTTTGAAAATATAGGGGAAGAACTCGATATTGCAGTATGCGATGCCTCTTTTACGTCGCTTACTAAAATTATACCGTATATATTAAAATTCGTAAAAAAGGAAGGAATAATGCTTTTTTTAATAAAACCTCAATTTGAAACAGAAAACAAAAAAAATATTAAAAAAGGTATAGTAAAAGACGATAAAATACACGAATCCGTCATTAATAAAATAATAGATTTTTCAAAAAATTTGAATCTATGCGTATTAGGAGTAAAAAAATCATGTATAAAAGGGAAAAAGGGAAATACGGAATTTTTTATATTGCTGAAAAAAAACATTTGATAACTGCGGCTTATTTATGTATTGCGCTGTTTTTCATTCTTTTTAACGTAATATATTTTATTAAACGGACCGATGCCGCAGGTTTTACAAGAGAGACTCTAAAATCAAAAACGGTATTTAACGCCGCGGCAGGTTATATTAATTATTACGACGGAAATTACGGCTTTGCTATAAAATATTTTAAAAGAGAGCCTCCGACCTATTTCCAAAAACCTTATTTAAATTATATAACGGCGGTTTTATACTTTAAGCAGTCGAAATATAAAAAAGCCTTAAAATATATAGATACCGCTTTAAAACTAATGCATAAAAACACCGGTTCCGGAAAATTATCGGCAGCTCATACTAAGTATTTGATTTTAAAAGCAAAAATTGAAACGGGCGAGAATAATATGAAACGGGCGGTAACTATACTTAAGAGTATTTTAAACAAAAACCCTTATAGCCTAAAAGCACTTCTATTCATTGCCAATATTTATATATATGAAAACGATTTAAAAACCGCGGCTTTTTATTTTAATATAGCAAAAATGCAGCATCCCGGCAATATAGATTCATATTACCAACTGTCAAAAATATATTCCGTATTAAATAAAAAAAATAAAGCCGAAAAAAATCTTATAAGTCTCATCGATATAGACCCCTATTTTAAAAAAGCGTATTTTAGGCTTGCGGTTCTTTACATATTAAACGGAAAAATAAAAAAAGCCGCAGGCATTTTCGATAAATATTTAAAAATAAACCCTTATTCTAAGACGGCGCTATATCAGTCTGCAATATTAGAATATGCCCAAAAAAAATATCCGCAGGCAAGAAAAAGATTTTTAGATTTTATCGACGTATCTGCCGCCACTAAAAATAATGACAGACTGAAAAATAATGCATATTTTTTTATCGGAATTTCATATATATTAGAAAAAAGTTATAAAAAAGGGCTGGAGTATCTGGACATGCTCAAACCAGGCAGGCATTATATAGACGCAAAACTTGAAACTATGGAAATATACATTAACCGTTACAAAAAAACGGATAAAACGAGATATAAAAAATTTATAATTTCGACTATATCTAAAATGCTTAACGATATTAAAATTAAAAAAAATTTAAAATTTTATTATTTTTCGGCAATCGCTCTATCGGAAATAAAAGATTATCAATTTTCTAAACTCGTAATTGAAAGAGGTTTATCTAAATTTAAAAATAATACGGCTCTTTTGTACGAATTAGGTTCGGCGTATCATTATCTTAAAGCGGACAAAAAAGCCGCCGCCGTTATGAAAAAAATATTAAAAATAAACCCGTACGATGCTTCAGCGCTTAACTATTTGGGATATTACCTTGCGGTCAAAAATAAGGATATCAAAACGGCGGAAAAATTGATTAAAAAAGCTCTGTCATACGATAAAGGCTCCTCTTTTATAATCGACAGCCTTGGATTTGTATATTACAGAGAAGGAAAATACGCTAAAGCGCTTAAACTATTCAAAACTGCGCTTAAAAAGCTAGGCAAGTCTCCGACCGTTTTAAAACATACGGGCATGGATTATTTAAAGTTGAAAAACTACAAAAAAGCTGTAGAATATTTCATTAAATCTTATAAAATGAAGAAAACGGCGCAGGTAAAAAAATATATATACGAATTAAAAAAAATTCATTAAATTTTTTCTAATTTCCTGTAAACGGTTTTTAAACCTATTTTTAAGTCATCTGCGGTTTTGACCTTATTAAATCCGTTTATTTCAAGCGTCTTTTTTATGATAATATTTTCGGCGTCTTCTAAGCTGATTCCTAACGGTATCTTTATAAAATCTTTACCGCCGGAGTCCGAATCGGCTTCTTTTTTTTGATTTATTTTCTTTAAATAGCCGGGTATGGACGATTCGTCTATAACCGAATTTTTAGAAACCGCGGTCATATACTCTATAATATTTTTAAGCTCTCTGACATTGCCGGGATAATCGTAATTTAATAAAATATCGAAAACATCTTTGTTTAATCCCGTAATTTTTTTTCCGTTTTCCTTGGCAAAATCGCTTAAGAAACGCTTAACCAGAAGCGGTATATCTTCCTTTCTTTCCCTTAAAGGTATAAGATTAAGGTTTATTACGTTAAGCCTGTAATATAAATCTTTCCTGAATTCGCCGTTAGAAACCTTTTTAGTTATATCTTGCGATGCGGCTATTATCCTTATGTCTATTTTAATAGTTTTGCTGCCCCCGACTCTTTCAAACTCTTTTTCCTGTAAAACCCGCAATATTTTAGTCTGCATTTTTAAAGAAATTTCCCCTATTTCGTCAAGAAATATAGTTCCGCCGTCGGCAATTTCAAATCTTCCCTTGTATAAGGAATCCGCGCCGGTATATGCCCCTTTTTCGTGTCCGAAAAGCTCGTTTTCCAAAACAGTCTCTGAAAGTGCTGCACAATTTACTTTAACGAAAGATTTATTTTTTCTTTTAGAATTATTAACTATTATGTTGGCAAGGAGTTCTTTGCCAGTACCGGATTCTCCTTCTATAAGAACGGTAGAATTAGTACCGGATACCGAGATTGCGGTATCGACGGTTTCGATCATTTTTCTTGAAGACGTTATAAGGTTGCCGAAATTATATTTTTCGTCAAGCCTGTTTTTAAGAATATTTAATTCATCTATGAGGTTTTTATTTGATATTATACGGCTTATCAGCAAATCTAATTCTTCAAGATTTACCGGTTTGGTTATATAATCGTACGCTCCGAGTTTAATAGCTTCTACCG
>JAJZLA010000138.1 GCA_021803845.1 bacterium
TATTTTCGGCCGAACGTGCGGCTATGGCTTTTTCTTTCTGATATTTAACCATATCCACCGGAGATTTCATTTTATTTCTCCTTCCGTATGAAATATGGCAGTTGGTTATAACGTCCAGTACGGAAAAACCGGTGTGGTTCAATGCGTTTACCATAAATTTTTCTAGCTGAACCGCATGATATGAGGTCGAGCGCCCGACCCATGTAGCCCCTGCGGCCTGCGCCAGATTGCATACGTCGAAAGGAGATTCTATATTTCCAAAAGGCGTGGTGGTAGAATAGCTGTCCAAAGGCTGGGTGGGCGAATACTGTCCACCAGTCATTCCGTATGTGTAATTGTTAAAAACGATTAAAGTCATATCTATATTTCTTCTCGCGGCATGGATAAAATGGTTTCCGCCTATCGCCAACGCGTCGCCGTCGCCCGAAATCGTAATGACTTTAAGCCTTGGTTTGTACATCTTTATTCCTATTGCAAAAGTCAACGCCCTGCCGTGGGTAGTGTGGATAGTATTAAAATCGACGTAACCGGGCAGTCGCGAAGCGCATCCTATACCTGAAGTAATAACGACCTCGTCTTTGGAATATCCGCATTTGTGTATCGCCCTTAACAGCGCCTTAAGGATAATTCCGTCTCCGCAGCCCGGGCACCAGATATGCGGAAGCGTATTTTTTCGCAGGTAATAATCGTAATCGAATTTTGTTTTTATCATTTTAAAATCTCCCGACAAAGTTAAAAAATTAATTAAAGTTCCGATACTTCTTTAATCTTAGCATAAATCTGATCCGGCGTAATAGGTTCGCCGTTAACGATATTTAATCCGTAAACTTTGCTTCCGCAGGCATTTCTTTGAACTTCTAAAATTACCTGCCCCATATTCATCTCCGGAACCAGAATCTTTTTTATTTTTTTTGAAAGGTTTGAAATCTGTTCTTCGGGGAAAGGCCAAATTGTAATAGGCCTGAACATTCCGGCTTTGATGCCGGCGGCTCTTGCCATCATTATGGCCTGCCTTGCCGACCTTGAAGTCGAGCCGTAGGCTACGATAAGTATATCGGCGTCTTCCAGCTGGAACTCTTCGAATTTTTCGATATCTTTTATATTTTTATATATTTTATCTATGAGCCAGTTTTCCGCATTCTGTATTACATCGGTTTTTTGGGAAGGGAACCCCGTTTCTCCGTGGATAAGACCGGTAACGTGATAACGGTATCCTTCTCCCATAGGGGCAAGCGGGGTTACCTTGCCGGAAGTAAAGTTATACGGGTTGTATTTTTCGGGCGGCACGTCCGGAAGTTTAACGTCTATTATCTCGACTTCGTTTTTATCCGGAATAACGACCTTTTCCCTCATATGCCCTATGATTTCGTCGGTTAAAATCATTACGGGCGTTCTGTATTTTACTGCAAGATTAAACGCTCTTATAGTTTCGTAAAGAGATTCGTTAACGCTTGACGGAGTAATGGCTATAATGGCATGGTCGCCGTGAGTTCCCCATCTTGCCTGCATAATGTCGCTTTGGGCGGGAAGCGTAGGCAGTCCGGTAGAGGGACCGCCCCTCATAACGTTAATAATTACGCAAGGTATCTCGCACATAGAAGCATAGCCGATATGTTCCTGTTTAAGAGATATTCCGGGTCCCGACGAAGCGGTAATAGCCTTTGCTCCGCCCAGGGCGGCTCCAAGAACCGCGCCAAGCGCGGCAATTTCGTCTTCCATCTGCAGGAATACTTTTCCTATTTTAGGAAGTTTATTAGACAAAATTTCTGCTACTTCCGAAGAAGGTGTTATAGGGTAGCCCGCAAAAAAATCGCACCCTGCTATAACGGCGCCTTCCGCAATAGCTTCATTACCCTGCATTAATTTTATATTTTTACTCATAATTTTATTGTTCCTCCGTTATTAACTGTTTTATTCTACGCTAATCGAAAAATCGGGACATAGATATTCGCAAATATTGCATTTGGTGCATTTAGATATATCGACGACCTCGGCTACCTCTTTATTCATTGAAAGGACGCCTTCCGGGCAGAATGCGACGCATATCTCGCATCCCTTGCAGTAATTAACGATAATATCGATTTTCACTTCTTCTTTCTTCCCCTTTCCCGAAACTTCTTTTATAGTAAGATTATTTTTAGTTTTAATTTCGGTTTCTATGCCTTCGCATACAACATAGTTAGCAGGACTTAAGGTCGCTGTCGAATTATCCGCGCTATTTGATTTCATGTTTTCCTTTTCAGGCACGTTAGCCTCCTACTAAAATATTAATATTAATTTATAAATTTAAAGCCTTTTTAGCAGTTTCCGCGATAACCGAAGGATTATCGGCTATATGGATTCCGTTTTTTTCCATTGTTTTAAGTTTTTCCGATGCGGTTCCTTTTCCGCCGGATATTATGGCTCCGGCATGCCCCATTCTTTTTCCGGCCGGTGCGGTTTTGCCGGCTATAAATCCTATTACCGGTTTTTTCATATTGCTCTTTATAAATTCAGAAGCTTCTTCTTCCGCGGTTCCGCCGATTTCTCCTATCATAACTACGGCTTTCGTTTCAGGGTCTTCCTCGAACTTTTTTAAAAAAGTTATAAAAGGAGAACCTATTATCGGGTCGCCGCCTATGCCTACGCAGGTAGTTTCGCCGAGGCCGGCTTTGGTCAGCTGATTAACCGCTTCATAAGTCAGAGTGCCGCTTCTCGATAAGACCCCTACGCTGCCTTTTTTATGAATAAAACCGGGCATTATTCCTATTTTGCACTCGTCGGCCGTAATAATTCCGGGACAGTTAGGCCCTATCATAATAGATTTCGAACAATTAAGCGCCGCTTTAACGTTAAGCATATCGACAACCGGTATCCCTTCCGTTATGCAAACTATTAAAGGAATTTCGGCTTCAACCGCTTCTATAATGCCCGCCGCCGCAAAACCGGCCGGAACGAATATCATAGTGGCGTCTATCCGGCATTCTTTTTTTGCTTCTTTAATAGTATTGTAAACCGGAACGGAACCGTCAAATAACGTTTTGCCTTTAAAAGGCGTTACCCCCGCTATAATTTTAGTTCCGTATTCAAGGCATTTTTGCGCGTGAAAGGACCCTTCTTTTCCTGTTATTCCCTGAACGAGAACGTTTGTGTTTTTATTTACGAAAATGCTCATAAAATTAATCCTTTAATAAATTAAAATAATTAAATCAGCCGTTAACTATTTTTGAAATCTTTTGCGCTCCGTCCGCAAGGCTGTTTGCAGAAACGAAATTCATTCCCGAGTTTTCTATGATTTTAGCGGCTATATCAGCGTTGGTGCCTTCCAACCTCACGACGACCGGCAGTTTTAATCCGATATTTTTAGCCGCCGATACTACGCCTTCGGCAACCATATCGCATTTAACTATTCCGCCGAAAATATTTATAAATATTCCTTTTACGTTTTTGTCCGACAAAAGAATGTTGAACGCGGTTTCTACCCTTTTGCTGTCGGCAGTTCCTCCGACGTCTAAAAAATTTGCCGGCGTCGCGCCGAACTCTTTAATTGTATCCATCGTAGCCATTGCAAGGCCGGCTCCGTTTACCATGCATCCTACGTTTCCGTCCAGTTTGATATAGTTCAAGCCGACGCTTTTAGCTTTTACTTCAAGCGGCTCTTCTTCGTTTTCGTCTATTAAATCTTTAAAAGCAGGATGCCTGAAGTCCGCATTATCGTCTAAAATTATTTTTGCGTCAAGAGGTATAAATTCGCCTGAGCCGGTAAGTATTAAAGGATTGATTTCCAGCATCGACATATCTTCGCTTATAAAAGAGGCATATAAGAGATTGATAAGTTTGGATAATCCGCCGTAAAGATTTTTATCTATCCCTAAGAATAAAGATATTTCCAGTATATGGTAGGATTTTAATCCGTATAAAGGATTAACGGGTACCGTCAAAATTTTTTCGGGGTTATTTTTGGAAACCTCTTCAATTTCCATTCCGCCCTCGGCGCTGGCAACGAAAGCAATTCCTGCATTTTTTCTGTCTATTGTAAGGGATAAATAAAATTCCTTTATGATTTCGGCACCTTCTTCAACCAAAACTTTTCTAACCAATTTGCCTTCTTTACCCGTCTGTGCAGTGACCAAATTCATGCCGAGCATTTTTTCGGCTATAGACTTAGCTTCGTCAGCCGATTTGGCAATTTTAACCCCTCCGCCTTTCCCCCTGCCGCCGGCATGAACCTGAGCTTTTACGACGGCTACCGAAGAAGATAAAGTTTTATAGGCATTATAAACCTCTTCGGGTTTATGGCATAAAACGGACCGCAGAGTTTTTATCCCGTGTTTGCTTAAAATTTCTTTAGCCTGGTATTCATGAATATCCATAATAGTTCCCTATTAATTAAACCGCAATATTATTATATTTGTTTTCGTATTTTTTCCTTCCTTCTTCGTAAAGGTCGCCGCCGTAAACGTCGTTAACGACTATAGCCGGAAAGTTTTCTACGGTAAGGCGCCTGACGGCTTCGGAAAGAAGGTCGTCGTATGCTATTACTTTGCTTGATTTAATCGTTTTCGATATTAACGCTCCGGCCCCGCCTATTGCTCCAAAATATACGGCTTTATATTTTTTGATAGCTTCTTTTACTTCTGCCGACCTTTTGCCTTTTCCAATCATGCCTTTTAAGCCGTTTTTTATAAGAATAGGCGCGTATTTATCCATTCTATAGCTTGTGGTCGGACCTGCCGAGCCGATGATTTCTCCCGGTTTTTCCGGAGTCGGTCCGACGTAATAGATAATCTGCCCTTGAAGATCGAAAGGCAGAGGTTTATTATCTTCTATCAGTTTAACCAACCTGAAATGCGCCTGGTCCCTCGCTGTATAGATTGTTCCGCTTATTAAGACTTCGTCCCCGGTTTTCAGGCTTAATATCGTTTCGTCGGAAAGAGGAGTAGTTATTTTTATTGCACTCATATTATATTTCTATCACGTTATGTCATTGCGAGCGTTAGCGGACGGAGTCCAGCGAAGCTCACCAATCTAAGGCGAGATTGCTTCGCTAACGCTCGCAATGACTGCTTTAAACTAAATAATAATTTCGGAATGCCTGTGCGAATGACATTCGATATTAACCGCTACCGGAAAACTCGCAATATGGCAAGGTTCTTTAATTATGTGAACGCCGAGAGCGGTGCATATCCCGCCGAAACCCATAGGGCCTGTGCCGATATTATTTAATTTTTCAAAGATAATGCTTTCCATCTCGGCTAATTCAGGGTCGTCGTTCTTTGCGCCCAATTTTCTAAAAAGAGCTTTTTTTGCAATAATGGCAGACCTTTCAAAATTGCCTCCTATGCCGACGCCGACTATATTCGGAGGGCATGGGTTTGGCCCCGCTTCCCTCATTGTTTCTACCACAAAATCTATGACCCCGTCTTTTCCGTCGGAAGGACGCATCATTTTTAATCTGCTCATATTTTCGCTTCCGCCGCCTTTTGCCGCATACATTATTTTGATTTTATCTCCGTCGTTAATATCGTAAT
>JAJZLA010000139.1 GCA_021803845.1 bacterium
TCGAAAAATGTCTTAAAACCGTGGAGTGGGCAAACGACGTCGTAATAGTCGATATGCATAGCGACGATGCGACGGTAGAGATAGCAAAAAAGTATACTAAAAATATATATTATTTTGAAAGGGTAGGTTATTCAGAACCTGCAAGACGGTTTGCGCTTGACAGGACCCAAAACGAGTGGGTTTTGTTAGTCGATGCAGATGAATTGATACCGAAAGAACTCAGTTTAATTTTGATTAAAATAGCCGCAGAAAATAGATGCGACGCAGTCCGCATGCCAAGGCTAAACTATTTATTCGGAGAATTAATTAAGCATGCCGGATACGGACCTGAAAATTTTCAATTGCGTTTCTTTAAAAAAAGCAAACTAAGCATACGCCCAAGGATTCACAGGTTTTTAGTTCCTGCGGACGATGCCGTAATAATCGACCTTAGCTATAAAGATATAAAAACGGGTATAGTGCATTTTGAATCGGACTGTATCGCATCGTTTCTGGAAAAACTTAACCGTTATACGTCTATAGAGGCGGCTCAGGTCAACGAGCTAGACGAAAACAATAAACCTCTGAGAAAGCGCCGCAGTAAACCATATGTTTTATTTATAGCCGCAAAAACTTTTTTTAATAAATACATAAGCAGAAAAGGCTACTTAGACGGATGGAGAGGCTTTTACCTGTCTATGTTTGCGGCTTTTTATAAAATCGTCATGTCCGCGAAGATAGAAGAATATGAAAGCAACGGAAACGTAGAATCCGTCCATAATAAATACGATTTAGCCGCCCAGGAAATTATCCGCGGTTATTCCGAGTGAAATTTCGACAGCTTAAAATGTAATTCAGAAATATCTAAGTAAATCTTTTATTATTTTCATTTTTCCTTAGCGCCGAAGCGGCGGCAAAAACGGCAAGAAAGAAAAAGAATAAGTTGGAACATTTATCGTCGGACATTGTTGCGGCTGAGGTAAAAGCGCCCATAAACACTATCGTTATACCGAGCATCATAACAGATATTTTCTTTTTAAAATCGTCGTCTGAATTTTTAAACAACATATAAGGCTTTCTGATTCCTTCGACAAAAAGCCACATAAGTATTATAAACCCGAAAATTCCTATCTCGGAAAGCGTCTGCACGTAACCGTTCCCAGGTATAGCCAAGTAAAGGCAGTAAAGTTTTTTTCCGGTTTTAGGATTATGATACCACGGAAACTGCACGTCTTTATGGGTTTTAAAATATTTCGTAAAAGCCGCAGCCCCTACCCCGGTTAAAGGATGGTGCTCGAACATAGCCAGTCCGGATTCTATAAGACATATATGGCTTTCGGCATCAAGATGGCTTTTGGACTCCGTTTTATAAACTGCAGGGTTAAACATAGTCATAACTCTCGTCCGGTAAGTTTTCGATAAATAAAAAGAACCGGCATTTGCCGCTATAAGAAAAACGATAACGGCTATAAAAAGTTTTTTGGATTTCAATAAAGCTATAACTAAAATAGCCGGCACAATGCCTAAAAGCGCCGACCTCGTTTTAGTCATAACAATATCAAAAAAACCGATTATAACGATAATCGATATTATAAAAGCCGGAATATAAGTTTTAAGCCTGTCTAAGCTAACGGCGCTTATTTTTTTTTCGGCCTCCGGAAGTTTAACGGCTCCTTTGCCGCCGCCGTTTCGCTGTCGTCCTCCGCCGTTTTCTACTCTGCCGCCATTAATACTTGCTGTTTTAAAATTAAATGCGTAAAAACATAAAAACATCACTATGCCGTACGATACTTGAACGGGAAAACTTAAATCATTATTGAAACCGGTCAGCCTTGACCCTGCATACATAAAACCGGCAATAAAAAATTTCTGGTAAAGACCGTACATTATGGCTAAAGTTATGGAGAAAGCAAACGTTCCCAGCATAAACGATATTTTCTTCACGCTGTTCAATAATTCCGCTGCGGCGAAGAAAAACGCAAAAAAGTACAATATCTTGCTAAACTCGACTATTGAATCGTTCAGGCTGTAAGACCACAAAAAAGACAGGGCATCCATGCCGAGATACAAAAACATCGGAATATTAAAACCCGTGCGCATTATAGAAAAATCCCTTTTAGCAATTTTATATGCCGTAAAAAATACTATGGCGGCAACCATGCCGAAAATAGCAAACCCATCTTTTATGGGAATAAAAAGGGCAAATATAAATATGCCGGCAATTGCGGCATATTCGAAAAATTTTGAGGAACCGGGTTTTTTAACAGCAAAAAAAATAGAAATTAAAGCCGGTAACGATATAGAAAAAATTTTAATATAAGCGATTAAATTCATATTTATGCAAAATCGACCCTTGACCTGCAATATCTTAAATTAGGCATCGGTCTTTATTTTTTTATTTAATATATCAATTAAAACACATTGAGCCTTATATTTCAAGCATACATACTATATATGGATATTATCGTCAATACGACCCTTCTTTTTTTATAACGACTTTAACGGTTTTAAACAATATTATTACGTCTAACCATAAAGACCAGTTTAGTACGTACCATGTATCTAATTTTACCCTAAAATCGTAACTCGTATCGTTTCTTCCGCTTACCTGCCATAAACCGGTAATCCCCGGCTTAACCATTAAGTAATACTGCGAATTTTCCCTGTAATATTCGTCGATTTCTTTTTTTAAAACCGGCCTTGGACCCACAAGGCTCATATCGCCCTTAAAAACGTTAAATATTTGCGGCAATTCGTCTAAGGAAGTTTTTCTCAAAAAATTGCCGGCTTTCGTAATTCTGGGGTCGTTTTTTAGTTTAAAATATGTGCCCCATTCTTTTTTAGCATCTTCGTCGTTTTTAAGTATTCTTTTTAATCTGTCGTCGGCATCCTTATGCATGCTTCTGAACTTATAAACGTCGATAGTTTTTCCATTTTTGCCCACTCTTTTATGCGAATAGAAAACAGGTCCTTTAGAATCGATTTTTATTAATATGCTTAGAACGGTTACCGCCAATAAAATAAAAGGAAATAACATAACGGAAACTGTAATATCGAATACTCTTTTTACTATAATATTTAAAGCGGATTTTAAATTATTTTTAGTGTTTAATAAGATTAAATGATTTGCGATAAGATAATTAATTTCCGAATTAAATAAAGGCATGCCTCTTAAATCCGGTATAATTATTATATTTTTAGCGTATTTTTGAATTATCGAGACTAATTCGGATAATTTTTCTTCGGAAAAAGAAGGTTTAGCAATAATTACGGCAGAAATATTTAACGCGCCTATAAATTTTTTTAAATGCTTAACGCTTCCGAAAATTTTATATTTTCCGTTGCCTGCGGTAATTTCCTTACCGGCTTTTTCTATATCGTCGTCTAAAAAACCGATAACGTTATATCCTAAATAATCTTCTTTCCCTAAACCTTCGGCCGCAAGAACGGCAATCTCGCCAGTTCCTATAATTATCGTATTTTCTTTCCATAGTCCCAACCCATAAAGAAATCTCTTTGCCCATAATCTTATAAAAGGAATTGCAAATAATAAAAATAGCGCGGTCATTCCTATAACAAGCCTTGAAACGCTGTCGCTCAATTTTGCGATAGACACAATAGCATAACTAAAAATACCAAAAAGCATAACGGCTTTTATAATATCTTTGGTCTCTTCCCAGAAAGGCAGTCTCCTGACATAAAGCCCTTCGTAATTAATAAAAAAAATCAATATAAAAGGCATCCACCATACTTTATCGACTAACGTGCCGATATTAGGATTAAACTGCGGCAGTCGAGGGTAAGCAACGGAAATCAAAATTCTCACGTAAATCGCCGCAGTAAAAGACGCAAAAAAAATAAGGAGGTCGGTTATAACTAAAGATAAAATTAAGAATGTATTTTTATACTTTACCATAATTCAAAAATTAAATTTTTCTTTAAATTTTGAATTAACAAAATCTTTTTTGCGCTGATTCAATGAAAGTATCAGTATGCATAGCGATAATGGTATTAATAATTGCGTCATCAAAATTATCAGAATAATAAAGACACCCATATTAGTAACCGTCGCCTGCAAGCTTAATCTTTAAAAGCGTGCAAGGATGAATTAACAATTTAATGTTTCCTTAATAACATCAGTTATTTTTTTTTCATAAATGCTCCAAGTAAAATTGGCTGAAATATAATCTTTGCTTGCAACCTTTATTTCTTCATATTGTTCTGAATGAATATAAATATCATTTATAATTTTAGCTATTTGCTGAGGATTATCTTCGACTATAAAGTGTACATTGTTTGTAGCACCAATAGGTTTTGCCGCCAACGTTGACACAATATTTATCGCTCCTAATGCCATACTCTCTAAAATTTTGTTTTGAATGCCTCCTCCTGTTTGCATAGGCGACACTACACAAACGGAAGATTTAATTATTTCATAAGGATCATCTACGAAACCTGTTACCCTAACATTTTTATATTTTTTTTCTAACTTTTTTAAAAAAACTGGGGGATAAGCACCAACAATACAAAAAATTAAATTTTTGTCTATTGCAGTTAAAATATTTTCTACAAACCAAATTACCGCATCAATATTTGGTTGATAGTCCATCTTGCCAAAAAAAATAATATAGTTCTGATAATTTTTATTTTTCTTTTCATATTTTAGCAATTCTTCATTTACGCCATGGGGTATCCAACATGTTTTTTGCAATTCTCCAAAAAATTCTCTTTCTTCTCTATTGAAAAATAACGTTTTATTAAATCTTTTTATGCAAAGTTTCTCAAATTCTAATAACCTGTTTGATTCTAAAAAATATAGAACTCTCCACATTATACTCTTAACTTTTTTATTAGATTTTATATAACTCAAAGCTTTAGAGTCAGACATATCAAGGATTTTTTTATTATCATAATTAATAACATATTTCGCAGTTCTTATAAGAGTTGGAAATACTAAATCAAAATCCTCATAAATAGAATTTAGGTATCCCTGAATATCTTTAAAATAATAATAATTTACTTGGATAGGTAATTTATTAAAAACAAAATTTAAAGCATTTTTATAAAATTCTAATTTTTTCTTTTTAAATATTTTATGTGTTATCCCTAAATCTTTTGCCCATTCAAAAAATTCAGTCGGTGGCTCATTATCGGCAATAGAAACTAAATGCACGTTATAGTATTTAGATAATATTTTTAATAACCAAAAATTTTTTAATTTTTCTCCTCCTATAGGTGGATAAGGAAGCCTACTAGATAAAAATAATATTTTTTTCATTAATCAACTCTATATATTTTTTTCTAATTAATTTTAAACGACTTGAAAAGGGCGAACCTAAATAAGTAATTATATTGTAAATTATTTTTAGTTTTTTAATTTTTTCTGGAAAATGTTTTTTATAATAAAAAAATTCGCTTTTTATTTGTTCTTTTAATATAAATTCATTAATTTCTTTATTTATATTGCTTTTGCCTGCAAAATGAGCAATAGCAATGTCTGCAGTTTAATATTTAGAAGAGAA
>JAJZLA010000140.1 GCA_021803845.1 bacterium
ATTAATTAAAGCTATAAAAAAAATAACTATCGCATATATGAAGCGCTGCGATAGTTATTAATTATATAACACGGTCAGTCAAATATCTATATTTTTTAATTATTATTTTTCATTATTTTGCAGGAGTGAAACCCCAATGTTTGAGTATTTTTCTTCCTCTATTTGAAAACAAAAGTTTTTCAAAGTCTTTATCTAAGGCCTTATGCTTCGACTGATTAAGTATGGAGACCGTAAATTTTGCATGCGTATTATATTTAGCCGGAATTTTTATTATATTAATTTTCGCTCCGGCTTTTTGAAGTTCCAACAGTTGAGAAGTATATAATATTCCCAAATCGGTGTTTCCCGATTCTAAAATCGGCATTACAAGCGCGGCATCCAATAGATGATCGGCATGAGACGTAATTATTTTAAAGGCTCCATGGTATTTTTTATTTATCCTCCTAAACATTGCCCATGTATAGTCGCCTGCGGGATCGCTATGCGGACTTGACGTAGTTAAAGAAACGTTTTTATCCATTAATTTTTTTATCAGATTTTTTTCGGTCACATGCGCCGGATTATTAATAGGGGTTGCGGCGGCAAGATAATCGTAAGCAAATATTTTATACGAATTTAAAAAGTGCTTTTTTTCAAGCTGTCTTTGAAATTTTCCGTTGGCGGATAAAAACATATCGGCAGGAGCGCCCTCTTCTATGTCTCCCTTCAAAACTCCGGCACCTAAAAAATCATAATATACATGAACGCCGGGGTGTTCTTTTTTAAAAATTTTACCTATTTCCGTTATCGGTTTAGGAAGTGCGTCAGCCGCAAGAATTCTTAACGTTGCCGCATTTGCTTTCTTAAGCGCAAAATTAAACGATATAAATGAAATCAGCACCAACAAAAATAAAAATGCAGATAATTTTTTAAAAATTTTTCTAAAGACTTTCTTTTCTGTTTTCATTTTTACAGCCTCCTCATAACGATTTTATTTCCCGTTAATTTTAATTTTATTAATAAATTTATTTATTGTTAGGTCTATTATGATATAACGAAAAATAAAAGTCAAGTCAAAAATAAAAAGCAAAACATGTTACGCCTTTTACAACTTTTCCGCAGATTGAACTTTTGTTTTCAATCTTCCGTCGCTTAAAAGCAGTATTAAATTTTCGCTTTCTTTAACTTGGGATACCGAAGATACCACGTTATTTTGCTCGTTAAATGCTATAGAATATCCTCTTTTTAAAACGTTATAAGGACTTAATGAGTTTAGAGCTTTTTGTTCGGTGCTTATGCGGCTCCTGTAGTTTGAAATTCTTGCGAGAGCGGATTTTTCAAGTTTTTCCGATAATCCATTTATATGAAGCCTGCGTTCTTTAAGAATATTTAACGGATTCTTAAGAAAAAGTCTTTTTCTTAAATGTGAAATATTAATATTTAATAAGTTAATTTTTCCGGCGATTGATTCATGCATATTTTCTACAAGGTCGTTAATGCGAATTTTTTTGTTTTCTATTATCCTTTGCGGAGAAACTCTTTCAATATTTTGAATTAAACGCGAAATTGAGCTTTTTTTATTTGAGATAATTTTATAGACTGCCGTGTGCAAGCGCGCATTTAAAGACTCTGCCTGCCTTACAAGTTCAGATTTTACCGGAATCACCATTTCTGCGGCATTTGACGGGGTTGAAGCGCGCCTGTCGGCGACGAAGTCTGCTATCGTAAAATCGGTTTCGTGTCCTACGGCGCTTATAACCGGAATTTTAGAGTTATAAATAGCCCTTGCGGTAATTTCTTCGTTAAAAGACCACAAATCCTCTATACTGCCGCCGCCTCTCCCGACTATTATTACGTCTATTTTTCTTTCGAGTTCGCTGTATTTATTTAATAAGTCGATAGCATTTGCTATTTCGAGAGCGCTGTTTTGACCCTGAACCGAGGCGTTTACGAAAATTATGGACGCATTTTCAAATCTATCGGATATTATTTTTACCATGTCGTGAAGCACGGCGCCGCTTCTTGAAGTAACTATGCCTATCGTTTCAGGTAAAAAAGGAATTGCTCTTTTTCTAGATTCGTCAAAAAGTCCTTCTTTTTTCAATCTTTCTTTTAAACGCTCAAACATTGCGTAGAGTTCGCCGTAACCGAAAGGTTCTAATTCCGAAACTATAAAACTGTATTCGCCTCTGGGTTCGTACAGGTTTAATCTGCCGTAAACCGTTACTGACATACCGTCTTTCAAGCCGCATTTTATTTTGCGCAAATCGCTTTTAAATATTATGCATTTTAATTTAGCAAACTCGTCTTTTATTTCGAAGTAATAACCGGACGAATAATTAGTTTTTAAACCCGAAATCTCGCCTTTAATCCTTATATTGTAAAAATTATCTTCAAGGGTTGCCTTTATCATCCGGGAAAGTTCGGAAACTGTAAAAACCAATTGGTCTCTTTGCACGTCTTCCATATTTTTTTTATCTTTATACTTCTATTTTTATCGATTTAATTTAGTTATTTATTATTATACCTTTTATTTTTAATAAAAAAAGCTACTGCCGCTCCGCCCAGGGTTATATATCCCAGTATTGCGAAGGAATCTCCGTAGGAAGCCACTGAAGCCAGCATTTGAACGATTTCGTCAAAAAAACCGTGCGCAGGACTTGGATATATCGTTCCAAGCCTGAAATAACCGGCTGCCCTTGAAACTAAATCTCCGTTAATAAAATGCATTACGTTGTTATAAGCATTTGAATTGTATTTTATATCTCTTGCGTACTGATTTAAATGATAGGCCTGCCTAACGACAAGCTCATTGCCTATATACGCAATTCCAAAAGATGCTCCAACCTGCAGTGAGACCGGTATTAACCCTGAGGCTTCAGGTATAAGCTCTTTTTTTACTGAATTTAAAGCGGCGCTCATAACCGGAGCGTTCAAAAGTCCAATACCTACGCCTCTTATAAGCTGATTTATGATTATGTCGTAAACGCTGGTATTTAACGAAATATTATCGAACAGAAACATTGAATAAGCTACTATTAATAATCCGGCAAAAAGAGGATATCTCGGTCCTATTCTGTCTGATATTTTTCCCGAAAAAGGAGATACTAAAGCTACGGCAATAGCGGTAGGAGCCATAAGAATACCTGCGTGCATAGCATTATAGTTCATAACGTTTTCTATAAAAAGCGGCAAAAGAAACATAGCTCCGAAAATCCCAACCGCTCTTACCATATTTACTATAAATGCAATAACAAAATTATAATTTTTAAAAATATCCAAATTGAGAATAGGGGTTTCGACAAATAGTTCGGTTATGATAAAAAAAACGCACGAAAAACCGCTTATTACTTCCGACTGAATTATTATAGGAGCGTGCCATCCGAGCGTCTGCCCTTCGTTTAGAGCGTACAATAAAGAAGCCATAGATAACGACATAAATAAAAAACCGAGAAAATCAAATTTTTTAATATATTTTTTTACCGGTATATCGTGAGTAAGAATGGCTATTGCTCCTAAAACCGAAATAATTCCTATAGGCACGTTAACGTAAAATATCCATCTCCAATCGACGTAATCTACAAGATATCCTCCTAAAGCCGGACCTACGGCAGGAGCAAGCATCGCCCCTATAGACCATATTCCCATTGCTTCGCCTCTTTCGTCCGGAGGAAAAACTTCGGCAAGCAGAGTTAATCCTGTCGGTGTGAGTCCAGCGCCGCCTATAGCTTGAATTATTCTAAATATTACAAGGTAGCTGAAAGAAGGCGAAACTCCGCATAACGCGGAACCGATTACAAAAACTATTATAGATATAATAAACGGATACTTTATGCCCCACTTTCTTCTTACGTACGCCATTGGAAGAATTACTATCGAATAGGCTATCGTATAAGCTATCATAACCCATTCGGCATCCGTAACGTTTATGCCGAAATGCGACATCATTTTTGGGATTCCGACCGTTACGATGTTTACGTCTAGTATAGCCATAAAGGAAGAAACGACGACGAGGGCAAGAACTATCCATTTATAACTTTCGTGAGATTTTTCGACCATAATTATTGCAAGCTATTTTACAGAAATACCGAGCATAAATAAGTTTAATATTTCTTCGGTATCTTTTTCTATCATTTCGGGAGTCAAATCAAACATGCCGTTAAGAAAATTGTATATAGCGCCGGTTTTTATTAAAGCGACAAGCATATAGGCGGTTTTGGAATAATCAATATCTTTTCTGAATTCTCCAGATTCAATGCCGGATTTAATAATATCGGCAATATAGTCCGTGTATCTTTTTCGTCTTAAATTATAAGATTCCTTTGATTTTTTTTTCAAAAACACTACGTTTACTTCGTCCAAAAAAATGGTTTTAAAAAAATATCTGTTTTCGTAAATATGCTTTAAATTTTCATTAATTAAAGATTTCAATTTATTAAACGCGCCGCTTTCATTGCCGACCCTTGTTTTTATTCTTTCAAACATTTTTTCGAATCCCGAAGACAATACTTTCTCCAAAAGATCGTCTTTGTCTTTAAAATAAAGATAAACCGTCCCTTTAGCGATACCCGCTTTTTGGGCCACTTTGTCCATAGTCAACGCAGAAAAACCTATTTCTTCTATAAGTTTTCTGGACGACGATAAAATTAATTCATATTTATCCTGAATTTCAGTCATATATCCATTATAATGACTTAATAGTCATAATTCAATAAAAAAATTTATTTATAATTTAATTCTGGCAAAACTGCATCAAAGGCTGTTTTAATTTTTTAATCAAAAAAGACAACGACATTACGGCAATTATAACATAAACGACCGAAAAAACAAAATGTACCGTTGCGTTATTTTGCGCGTTTAGTCCGTAAATTAACAAATTAGAAAATACTATTAAAGGAAAAGACCACATTAGAATCCAGCCTTCAAAAAAATGAAAACAGTGGGCTTCTTTTCCGTAAAGTCCGGAAAGTCCTGCAAGGACAAGACCTGCCGATATAACTAAAATCTCCGGATTTTTAACGAAAATATATATAATCCCGCTTATAATACCCAAAGTTACGCAGGACAGTATAAATATTTTTATTTCTTTTTTCCATACCAAAAGAAATAACGAAGATATTAAAGAACCCGCATAAAACATAAAAAAAGCGATATAAAAAAATACAATGCCGCTTGAAACGTTATTGAGAAAAATATAAGAAAAGACAAATACAGCCGTGCCGATAAATCCTATAACGTAACCCGACCTGTATATGACGTCGTATAATTTTGGATAATAAACTTCGGTTTCCATTTGTTCGCTTCCATTTTGTTACGGGGACAGAATTGAATTCTGGCACCATATCTATTTTATTTTACCGAGAACCGAAATATTTCTGCCGGCTTTGTTTAAAAATAAGCGGTCGGCTGCCTTTTTTACGGCATGCCTGTCGACTTTTTCTATATCTTTAAGAACTTGAGTTTTCG
>JAJZLA010000141.1 GCA_021803845.1 bacterium
TTCTGTTATTATTTCGTTTATTCCCTTTTTAATATCTTTATAATAAACGAAACAGTTTCCCGACTGTTCGCATAATTGCCCGATAACATATTTTACGGCTTCTTTTATTCTGTTCGGGTCGTCTTTTTTAATGCCTAATTTTTCCGCCATAATATCGGCTTTTTTAAAACCTATGCCTTTTATTTCGGTAAATAGATAAGGATTTTCTTTTGCTACGGCGATAGATTTTTCCTGAAACTGGCTGTATATGGACTTAATTTGATAATCGCTGAACTGATACGGTTTAAAAAACATTATCGCTTTTCTTAATCCGTAGCTTTCTTTCAAGCCTTCTATTATGATTGAAAGTTTTATTTTGCCTATCCCTCCGACTTCCCTTAATCTTTCGGGCTCGCCGTCTATTATCTCTAACGTTTTTTCCTTGAATTTTTCATAAATTTGATTTGCCAAAACCCTGCCTATGCCTTTAAATATATTTGAAGAAAGATAATCTATTACTGCCGTTTTGCTGTTTGCGAGGGATATTTCGTATTCGCTGAAGTTAAACTGGTATCCGTATTTTTTATGATGGACGAATTCGCCTTTAAGCTTTATTTTTGAATCCGGTATCGGTTTATCGAATATGCTTCCGGATGCGGTTATAAATCTGCCGGACGAAAAAATATTTAAGATAGTAAAACCGTTTTCCTGATTTTGAAATATAATTTTTTTTATTATGCCGTTTATTACGCTAATATCGGCGGTATTTTTAACGCTGCCGGAATTGCTGCCGCCGGCAAAATTTTTGCTGTCGTCCGTGTTGCCGGAAGCGTTACCGTTTTTTGCTTTATCTGCCGTAACCGAATCAGTCATATGAATTATTAATTATAAATTATTAAATATTAAATAGAGATAGATTTAAAAGGACGGTATAAATTAACGAAAAAATCAGAATAAAAATAATCTAAGATATAATCCGAGCAGAGTTACAAACAGCACCGGCAGAGTAATAATAAAACCTACCTTCATATAATAGCCCCACGTAATTTTAATGCCTTTTCTTTCCAATACGTTAAGCCATAACAGCGTAGCCAGCGAACCTATCGGAGTCAGCTTGGGGCCTAAATCGCATCCTATTACGTTTGCATATACGGAAGGTTTAAGCATTACGGCCTTTAAGTTCGCCGAATGAATAGCAAGGGAATTTATCATTACGGTCGGCATATTGTTCATTACCGACGATATAAAAGCCGCAAGATATCCGGTATAAATCGTAAGGGCGAATCCGCCGAAACCGGCAATATACGAAATAGATTTTCCAAGAAGAAAAGTGAGTCCCGCGTTTTTAAGCCCGAAAACCACAAGATACATTCCGAGAGAAAATACGACTATATTCCACGGAGCGTTTTTGAATACGGTTTTTAAATTAACTGCAGGGCTTTTAAATCCGAGCAGAACGAACAAAAGGGCAAACGTTACCGCAAAAGCCGAAACCGGCAGATTTAAAAATTCGCTTAAAAAATATCCGCCGAGAAGCAGCGCTAAAATCAAAAATGAAAATTTAAACATCGAACGGTCTTTAATGGCTTCTCTTGGGTTTTTCAAGAGATTAACGTCGTAACTTTTAGGAATATCTTTCCTGAAATATAAAAACAAAACGATTACCGATATTGCAATCGAAAATATATCCGGCAGATACATATCTATAAAATAGGTAAAAAAACCTAAATTAAAATAGTCCGCCGAAACAATATTTACCAAATTTGAAATCTTAAAGGGAATACTTGCCGCGTCCGCAATAAATCCTCCCGCCATAATAAACGGCAGCATATTTTTTCTCTCGAATTTGAGAGCCTTCATCTTTTCGTAAATTATAGGAGTTATAATCAATGCCGCCCCGTCGTTTGCGAAAAGAGCCGAAACTAAAGCCCCGAGCAGAATAACGTAAACAAACATTTTTCTTCCGCTGCCGCCCGCAAGCCTCGCAATATGAAGCGCCGCCCATTCAAAAAATCCTATTTCGTCCAAAATTATAGAAATTATAATTATGGCGACAAAAGTAAAAGTCGCGTCCCAGACTATATCGAATACTTTTATTACGTCTTTTAAAACTATTACGTTAAAAATCAGCGCCAGAAGCGCCCCTATGACGGCGCTCCAGCCTATGCCGATATTGTAAGGCTTTTTTATGATAAGAAAAAGCGTAAATAAAAATATTATGACCGACGTAACTATTAAATAACCGTAAAAGTGCATAAACTCAGAAACTCCTTATATTTATTTTAGCGAAATTAAGTATATTTAACATAGATAATCGTAATAATTATACAATATTTTGCAATATTATGATTATTTATATCTATAAATTATAGTACAATTTTAAGAATTTAAGAATAAAAATAAAGCAAGTTTTATTGACTTTTTTTAAATAAAGAGAGTATAATTAAAAAATAAACCAATCTGTTTACGCAGCATCATTTTTATTTTTCGGGACGTGGCGCAGCTCGGTAGCGCACCTGCATGGGGTGCAGGGGGTCGCAGGTTCAAATCCTGTCGTCCCGACCATTCATTTAAGCGAAAACATATTAATCAAAGAAATAAAAATTAAGAGTTAAAATATTCGTAATATTTATCATTAGATAATTTATCCACTTAGATATTTCGGAATTAAATTTAAGTCAGCGAGATTTTACTCGGAATAGCCGCGGATAATTTCTTGGGCGGTTAAATCGTATTTATTATGGACTGACTCGACGTTTCCGCTGCTTGCATATTCGTCTATTTTCGCAAATACGGCGGTTTTATAAAAAGCCGCAAAAATAGAAAGGTAAAAACCTCTCCAACCGTCCAAGTAACCTTTTCTGCTAATATATTTATTAAAAAAAGTTTTTGCGGCTATAAATAAAACATACGGCTTGCCGCGGCGCTTTCTAAGAGGCTTATTGTTTTCGTCAAGCTCGTTGACCTGAGCCGCCTCTATAGACGTATAGCGGTTAAGTTTTTCCAGAAAAGATGCAATGCAGTCGGATTCGAAATGTACTATACCCGTTTTTATATCTTTATAGCTAAGGTCTGTTATTACGGCATCGTCCGCAGGAACCAAAAACCTGTGAATTCTTGGACGTATGCTCAGCTTGCTTTTTTTAAAGAAACGCAGCTGGAAATTTTCGGGTCCGTATCCGGTATGCTTAATTAATTCCCCGAATAAATAGTTCAGCCTCGGCATGCGGACTGCGTCGCATCTGTTTTCTTCGGCTATTTTAATCAAAATTAAACTGAGATCTTTCGGTATCAATTCATCTGCATCGACAAGCAAAACCCATTCGTTCTGCGTCCTGTCGAGCGCAAACTGCCTTGCAGGCTCCGAATAGCCTGCTCTTTCAAAATAATATATATTTTTAGTATATTTTTTTGCTATCTCTACCGTTGCATCGTCGCTGTGCATATCGACTATTACTACGTCGTTTGCCCACTCCACCGTCTTAAGGCATTTTTCGATATTTTTTTCTTCGTTCAGGGTATTTATTATTACGGATATTTTGTGTTTTTCTTTTATCATCTGGGGACTCCAAGTATTATATTAATAAAATATTTTTTTAATATAGCTGAAAATTTGATTTAATGAAGGTTTTGCGTAAAGCAGAGGTTTGCCGTAAGCATTTTTCTCGTTTTCAAAAAGAACAGACAGAACTTCAGGGTTAAAATTACTCGGACGCGTTTGAAAATAACCGACGGGAATACAGCCTGCATGCCAAGCTTCTGGAACTTTTTCTGTTTCATAGCCGTAACCGAGCGAATTTTCGGCGCAAAAACAATATTTATATTGTTTTAACAGTTCAAATTTGCTTCCTTCCCATTTTTGTCCGGCAGAACCGTAAATATCGACCGGTTTAATTTTTTTTAAATTTTCTATAACGTTATTTCTTGGAAATCTCAAATGTCCCGCCATTACGCAAACGGCGTCTTTCCTGCTGCCGTTATCGCCGCGTAAAGGATTTACAAGTTTTTCTGCAGACAGAGGTTCGCCGAATCTGGAATAATATTCTTCCGGCATGGAAAATTCTTCGTATTTTATAAAGTTGTACCAGTAGGGAAATCGGCATCCTGCGGGATCGGCTATTTCCGGCCATGAAGTCAATCTGGGAATATCGTACTTTATCAATAACTGCCCGAACCAATTCCAATATGCGGAATCCAGATTTTCGTGCGAAACTCCTAAAATCTTTTTATTCTTAGGTATTCCGAAGAATAAATTGAAATTATTTTTATCGTTATCGTACGATTTTATCCAGCGGTTTAATGTTTTTAATATGGATTTGTGCTTTGAGAAATTATACAGTAAAACAAGGTCTGCTTCTTTTATGCCGGATATTTTGACTTCTTCGCTTAAAGCCTTTTCTATTATTTTTAGTAACAATAATTCGTTTTTGTCTTTAATAATTTTCCAGCAGTTCTTAATATGTACTTTTATCATCTTGCGCCGATTTTAATTTAATTATAAATTTAAATTAATTTTATAAACATTATATAATGGTTGTAAAGCTGTTTTTTGTTTAAGATTAAAAATGAGAAAGATTTATAAATTTCATTTTTAAATTATAGACCCTTTTTAAGTGAAAATAAACTTAAAAAATAATAATGTCAAGGCAAAGTAGAAATGTCCGCTTAAAAAATAATAATCGGCTCTATCTAAAATTTAACAAAATTAAAAATTAATTTTTAATAAACTTACAATAAAATACCTTTATTATTTTAAATATATGTTGTAAAATTTAATATAAATATATAAAAAATTAATTATGGGAAAAAAATACGCCATAATTATTTTATTTTATAACAGCATAACAAAATCAAAATCAAAAAGCGCGGCGTGAAGGGAGGTAAATTTATGAGCAGTTCGTTTAAGTCCGGCGAAAAAAAGACCGATCGTATTAAATCAAACGGTTTTAATAATATTACCGTGATAACTTCAATATTGTACGCTATAGTTGCAATATTTTTTATAGTATTTTCGCTAATCCGACACGACAAATTATTAATTGTTTCTGTATTAATTCTTTCAGCCGTATTTTATTTTTCCATTTTTCTAATCAATAAGTCTATTAAGAAAAAAGCCGAAATAATCAATAATTTCATAGACGATTTTCTTTATAAAGATAAAGATTTGCGCAAAAACATGCCGCAAATTAATTTTTTCGGTTTAGACGACAAGGTAAGCGAACTTTTTAAAAATCTTTATAATATTTTTATAAAATCCGTAGATTCTACAAATAACGTCGTCGTGGACGCAAGAATAGAAAGCGCGGAAATGGAAAAAATTTATAAAGAAAACGAATCCTTAGTCGGTCAAATTTCTTCTATTTCAAGCGCAATAGACGAAATTATCATGTCTCATAAAGAAATGACCAAAGGCGCTAAGTTTGCCCAAAATTCTTCCAGCGATTCTTTTAAAAAAGCCGGAGAAG
>JAJZLA010000142.1 GCA_021803845.1 bacterium
CGGCGATTCCACTTTTTATCATTCAGGAATCCCCGTTCTGCTAAATGCGGTTCAAAACGGAGCGGATATTCTTTATATTATTCTGGACAACAGTTGGACGGCTATGACCGGACATCAGAAGACGCCTTCAACGCAAAAAGATATAGACGGCAAACCGTCGGCAAATGTTTTAAACTTGAAAGATTTGGTAAAATCTCTCGGAGTTTCTTACGTTAAAAGCTTAGACCCTAACAGCGTTAAAAGATTTTCCGCCCAAATTAAGAGCGCGCTTAAAGAACCTGGCGTAAAAGTTTTAATAGCTAAAAGAGAATGTATTTTGCAGGAAATCAGAAGAAATAAAAGTTTGCTTAAAAACGACGCTAAAGTAGCGGAAACGGGAGAATCTTTATATGAGATTCAAAAGTCGAGATGCGTAAAATGCAACGAATGTTTTGTAGAACTTGCTTGTCCGGCGATTATTCTAAAAAAAGACGAAGATAACGGCGGCGATTATTACTATATAGATCCGGCGTCTTGCGTAAAATGCGGAGTCTGTTATGAAATATGTCCTAACAGCGCCATACGTAAAGTAGAATTTGATTTAAAATCTGAGTTTAAATTAAAAAAAGGATTGCCGGAAGCAACAGTATAGATTTCTTTATAAAATAATAAAATATGAAAAAATTTAATATAGCGATAGTAGGTTTAGGGGGACAAGGCATTATCACTATGGGAACGGTGATGAAAAATGCGGCCCTGAATTCGGATTTGCAAGACGTATCCGGTTCCGAAAGAAGGGGCGGAGCGCAAAGAGAAGGCTACGTGGAAACTTTCGTAAAATATATTTTTTACGAAAATGCGGCCGAAATGAATAATCCACGGAAAAATATGCATTCGCCGATGATAGAATCCGGAGGCGCAAATGCTTTAATATCTTTAGAGCCGTTAGAAACTTTGAGAGGCATAAAATATTTAAACAAAAATTCGATAGTTATTTTTAACAAAACGCCTTATATTCCAATAAGCGTAAGAATGGGTAAGACTGAATATCCCGAAATATCTTTTATAGTTTCTGAACTGCAAAAAGTTACAAAACATATATATTATTACGATATTGACGCTATTTCGTTAGAAAAATTTAATTCTTTAACGCAAAAAAATATAATCGCTTTAGGCATACTGTTCGCAAAAGCAGATATTCCAATAGAAAGGTCTGCCGTGGAAAGCGTTCTCGCCGAAGGTAAAGGAGCCGAAAATAATTTAAAAGCCTTTGCATTAGGATTAAATCTTTAAGTCATTTAAACGTCGGTATATTTATTTATCAATGACTGCAATTATAAATGAAAGAAAAAGACGAATTAAGCAATCTGATTGAAGATATAAATTATTTTGTTTCAGGCAATAAAGAAAGTTTTGTATTTATTTCCTCTATATCCGATTTTTTTAATAAAATTCCCTCTGTAACGCAGGATAATATTATGAGTTCAAATTTGAATAACGAGACGGTATATCCGGATAAACGGAAAGCGTTAGAATTTTTACGTGAAGTAAAAGTCGATAAATGCATAAAATGCGCATTGAGCAAAACAAGAAAAAATATAGTTTTCGGCGAAGGAAATCCCGAAAGCAGACTCATGTTTATAGGGGAGGCTCCGGGCGCCGAAGAAGATAATACCGGAAGGCCTTTTGTCGGAAGAGCGGGTCAGCTTCTTACAAAAATAATAGAATCCATAAATCTAAAAAGAGAGGAAGTTTATATTGCCAATATAATAAAATGCAGACCTCCTGAAAACAGAAATCCTATGGAAAACGAAATAGCTTCATGCGCGCCCTTTCTTAAAGAGCAGATAGCCGTCATAAGACCCGAGATAATCTGCACTCTGGGAAAATTTTCAACCGAATTTATTATAGGAGAAGGCAAAGGCTCTATATCTTCGGTTAGAGGAAAAACTTATAATTATGACGGAATAACGGTGATACCTACTTATCACCCTTCTTATTTACTTAGAAACCCTTCGGCAAAAAAAGAGACATGGGAAGATATGAAAAAAATCAGGGAATTGTATTTTAAATAAATGTAGTATAATATAAATATAATAAAAATTAATAATAAAAGGTCTAATGGTTTATTTTGCGGATTTTCTAATAATCATAGCATTTATACTTGTTATAACGGATTTTTTTGCTATGAGTTACGGCGTTTTTACAAGCGCCGGAGCGATACTTTTCGTTATCGGCACTATAATCCTATTCTATATAGTGCATAACGTACCGATATTTTTCATAAGAATCGTCCTTCCTACTTATGTTACCCTTACGGTTTTCGTCTCAATTTTTGCATATCTCGGATATAAAGCCTATAAATCGAAAGTGAAAACCGGAGAGTCTCTTTTGTTAAATCAAACCGGCGAAGTAGTTTCGGACGTAAATCCTAATAAAGACGGTAAAATTTTAATTAACGGCGAATTGTGGACTGCTTATTCGGATTATACTATATTGAAAGGAAAAAAAATTACCGTCGTAAAAGTTGACGGAAAGCTGAGACTTAAAGTTAAACCCGAAGAAACCTAAAAATTCAGATCATTAATTTAATCAATAGAATTAATATTCAGCTGTTTTAACTAATATTAAATATTATATTAATTTATATAACCTTAAAAGGAGAATAAAATGGGAAACGGGGCGATTTTTTTTGCGGTCGTTATAATAGTCGCAATTATCGTTATTTTAAACGCGGTAAGAATAATTGCCGAATATGACAGGGCGGTAATATTCAGGCTCGGCAGAGCTATAAAAGTTAAAGGCCCCGGTTTAATCCTTCTTTGGCCGGTAATCGACAGAATGGTAAGAGTGACCCTAAGGATAATTACTCTCGATGTACCGCCGCAGGACGTTATTACTAAAGATAACGTAACTTTAAAAATAAGCGCAGTCGTCTATTACAAGGTAGTTGATCCTCTGAATGCAATAGTGCAGGTTTACGATTACAACTATGCCGTATCTCAGCTTGCGCAGACTACCTTAAGAAGCGTATGCGGCGAAGGAGAACTTGATAAACTTTTATCGGAAAGAGAAAAGATTAATATGGAAATCCAGGACATACTTGATAAACATACTGGGCCATGGGGTGTTAAAGTAACTGTTGTAGAGCTTAAACAGATAGATATGCCGCAGGATATGCAGAGAGCTATGGCAAGACAGGCTGAAGCAGAAAGGGACAGAAGGGCAAAGATAATTAACGCCGACGGAGAATTTCAGGCGGCGCAAAGATTAAGTGACGCGGCTAAAATCATAGCGGAAAATCCGATGGCGCTTCAGTTAAGATATTTGCAGACTTTGAATGAAATTTCATCTACCAATAATACTACCATGATAATGCCTATACCATTAGATATTATAAGGGAAGTAGGCAAAAGTTTAAGCGGCAATGCTCAAAAATAATGATATATATATAAACGAATAAATATTAAATGATTAACCTAATTGCGTGTTTAACGACAAAGCGGGATTGGTTAGCATCGCCGGAGCCAGCCTTAGCCGCGCTGGATTCCGTCCGCTGACGCTCGCAATGACAAATTAATAGCCGCATTGCTTTAGCAATGCATATTTTTTAAAAATTTTAAGGAGGTATTAATTATGGAATTAGGAATGATAGGCCTTGGAAAGATGGGGATGAATATGGTTTTCAGACTGCTTGAAGGCGGACATAGAGTAGTAGTTTTCAACAGAACCTTATCCAAAGAAGAAATAGCTATAAACAAAGGCGCTATAGGTTCAAATTCCATAAAGGAGTTTGTTTCTAAGTTAACATCTCCGAGAGTAATTTGGCTTATGGTTCCGGCAGGACAGCCTACGGACGATATGCTTAACGAAGTTTTGCAATACACGCAAAACGGAGACATAGTTATAGACGGCGGTAATTCCTACTATAAAGATTCTATAAGAAGGGCAAAAGTATGCGCCGATAAAAATATTAAGTTTATGGATTGCGGTACTAGCGGCGGCATATGGGGTTTAAAAAACGGTTACTGTTCTATGATAGGAGGCGACGAAGAAACATTTAAACACTGCGAGCCTATATTTAAAACGCTTGCTCCCGAAAACGGTTACATGCATACCGGACCGCACGGCGCCGGACATTTTGTTAAGATGGTTCATAACGCCATAGAATACGGCATGATGGAAGCATACGCCGAGGGTTTTGAAATTATGAAGGCCAGCGATTTCGATATTGACCTTACTAAAGTTTCCGATTTATGGAATCATGCTTCCGTAGTCCGCTCATGGCTATTAGAGCTTGCTCATAACGCGCTTAAGGAAGATCCTGAACTTAATGGACTTAAACCTATCGTCGATGATTCAGGTGAAGGAAGATGGACTCTGCAAGAAGCTATAGACAGAGCCGTTCCCGCCCCAGTCCTTGCAGATTCCGTTTTTATGCGCTTCAGGTCGAGGCAGGAAAATTCATTTGCCGCAAGAATGCTTGCCGCTTTAAGGCACCAGTTCGGCGGACATCCTATACATTAATAAAATGTAAAAAATCGTAATGACAATAAAATTAAAGAGGTCATATTATGTTTATCGACGTAAGCATGGAAATAACGGACGGTATGCTGCACTGGCCGAGCGATCCCGAGATAGAGATAGATAATTATTCTCAGATAAAAAAAGGGGCTGCGGCAAACAACAGTAAAATAACCTGCGGGGTTCATACCGGTACGCATATAGATGCTCCAAAACATTTTATCGATAACGGAATCGGAATAGACAGATTAGACATAAATAATTTAATAGGTAATTGCAGGGTAATAGAAGTGCCGCCTATCGTTTCGCCTATTAACAGGGATTTTTTAGAGCCTTTGAATATAAAAAAAGGCGACAGGCTTATTTTTAAAACAAAAAATTCGGAGTGGATAAACAGCGGGGATAAAAACTTCCATGCCGATTATGTTTGCGTCAATCCGGAAGCGTCAAAATATATGGTTGAAAAAGGCGTAGTACTAGTGGGGGTCGATTACCTTTCCGTAGAAGGTTATCATATAGGTCACGATACCCACAAAACTTTGCTCGGCGCCGGAGTCGTTATTATAGAAGGCCTTAATCTGTATGGCGTAGAACCAGGCGATTATAATTTAATGGCTCTTCCCGTAAAAATTAAAGATTCTAACGGCGCTCCCGCAAGAGTTATTTTGCAGAAATAAAAAATAACGGAAAAATAATATAGGGAAGTATATCCCAAAATTTTCTATCGGCAATTTTGGGTATATAAAGCATATTGTAAGCCGCACTATATATATAATATTTACGGAGAAAAAATGGCAGATTTAAAACCGTCCATAATCGTGATTTTCGGCGCAAGCGGAGATCTTGCGCATATAAAAATCTTTCCCGCTCTTTATAGTTTATGGGAAGAAGGTTTTTTCCCTGAATCGTTCGTGTT
>JAJZLA010000143.1 GCA_021803845.1 bacterium
TAATACGTAATCTCCGGGAAATAATCTCTGCTCTCCGTTTCTGAAACAGTGTCCGCCTTCAAGTATATAAACATGCTCGTCGGAACGGGCAACCGCTACGGTTCTGATTATCTTGCCTTCGGGAGGAATAAATTTAATTAAATATGCTACCCCTTTTCCTTTGTCAAGCCTGTTTGTCAGCTGCTTTACATAAACTATTTCTTTGCCTTCGTGTAATACGCTTTCGCCGTAAATAGAGCTTGCTGGTATCCATTCTGTTTCCGGCGTTCTGATAAATATAGCGTCTGTTTCCAATTTAGTCCTCCAAAGTTATTTATTTAATTCAACGAGTTGCATGAGTAATTATAGCACGACATAAATACACAAGCAAACCTGTAATTTTAGGCTACTTATTTAGTTCATCATTTTCTCCATAAGATATGTAGCAAGAATTTTCGGCGAAACAAACATTAAACATCTTATCGGGCTCTGCCCGAACCCGCAAGCTGATGCCAGTTTGACCGCAGAGAGAGTGTAGCACTCTTGTAATCCATTAAAGATATTTTCATTGACTTAAAACTTAACGTTATTATATAAAAAATAAGAAGAGATTATTACTGATTTTAGTGTTTGATGAGAAACGGAATCAGTGTTCGGTTAAACGGAATATACAAACGCCAGTGTAACGCTAACCATTCTTACAGAAACATTTATTCTCATGGTCGTTGACCATCCCGCACGACTGCATAAACGCATATATCGATATAGACCCGATGAACTTAAAACCAAGGCTCTTCATCTCTTTGGCAATGGTGTCGGAAATATCCGACCGGGTGGGGATTTTCCCATAATCGGGTATATCGTTTACTATCGGCCGCCCTCCTACTTTGTCTCAGAAATAAGCGGCAAGGGAACCGTAATCTTTTTTAATATTAACGAATATCTGGGCATTGTTTACGACAGCCTCTAACTTCGGACGGTTTTTTATAACTATGCTGCCGTTTATCATACAGTCTATATCCTTATTGGTGTATGCCGCCACTTTTTCAAGCTCGAACCCTTTGAAGGCTTCGCGGTAGGCATCACGTTTTTTTAATACAGTTAGCCAGCTTAAGCCAGCCGCCTGGGTCTCTAAGCTGAATAGTTCGAAAATAGCATGATCGTCGTGCAACGCCCTGCCCCATTCTTCATCGTGGTATGCGACGTAAACGGGGTCGTTAAGCTTAACCCAGCCGCATCTCGGTTTAATATCATTCATGAATTTATTTATCTATCACTGTACTGTTAAACGCAAATTAAGTGCCTTGCGTATTCCGGTCTAACTTGACGGCTTTTCCGTTTTTAACTGGACACCATTCCTGAAATAAGTGAGTTGCAATGTGGACATCGTATAAACAACTAATTTGCTTTGCGAAAACATTTTTATAATTAATAATACCAAAGAGCCACATAAACATAATTAACATATTCTTCTGATGTTCCGCCGCCGCCATGATCTGATTCATTAGAACACTTTAAACTATTATAAAACCTCTTAATTAAATCATCCTCTATGGTTATAGCATTATTAGTACTATCTGTTTTATAAATTGGCTTAATCTTATGGCAACCATGGTCGGATTGTCTTTTATCTAAATCTACCGTCCTGCCAATATAAAATTCCTTAACAGAATTATCGTTTACTATTGCACTAATCCATTTAGCAAGTTCGGGCAATACTATGCTTGGATTTCCCGTTATTGGTTCCTTTTCCATAATTCACCTTAATTTGCAATTAATTATAAGACTTTTTTGATTTTTTAGCAACATGTATGGTTTTCCGATTATGAATCCCATCTTATAGCAATAATTGTATTTTGCAAATCGTTTTTCCCCAAAATTGCAAACAAAATTCCCCACTTTTGCAATAGGTTTTCCACAAAATTGCAACTAAAAAAATTGCATACTTTTGACCGTTGTCAAATACATTTTTGCTATTTTTATTCGAGCAAAAATATTCATTAATATTCAATACATGATTTATTATCCTTAAGTAGAAAAAAGTAAATAAATTCAACCGCTTAAATTATTGTAAACTTTTAATCTGCTATAACGAGGAATTAAAAAGGAGATGCTAAAAATGCAAGAAATCGAAACTATAATGCGGAAGTGGCGTATCAGCCTATCCAATACGGCGGCGATCAATGCCTCGTCGTTATTTAAAATTTCCTTCCATTTTAAATTTTAAAAAAAGAGATTTGAAATCGCGATAATATATACGATATAAGAAGGCTTTACTAAGATAAAACCTCATAAAAAGCTCTTGCAAAAGAGATGGACTAAATGATATACTTTAAGTATGCGACAGAGATCGTCACGCATGTCCGACATATATTCTTTTGTTGAAACGATTGCTATAAACAATATAGGCGGATAAGACGCCCGCAGGCATTAAAAATATAGGGATAAATCTATAAATTCTTTCAAATGGCATATCGGTTATAAACATTAAAATTAATCCACAGAAAAAGACGGGGTATTCCAAATTATAACTTGCATGAATAATTAATTTATGAGTTGAAATTGCGGTTTTTACGGCAAAATAAATATCGGTAAAATTGTTTAATAGAGAGATAAGGAATATTGCAAATGAACCAAATCAATATACAATATTATAAAACAAAAATCGGAGAACTGATACTGGGTTCTTTTGACGACCGTCTATGTTTGCTTGATTTCAGATATAGAAAAATGAGAACAGCTGTTGACAACAGGATAAAAATTGGGCTTGAAGCCGACTTTCTAGAACAGAATGACGCAACATTAACAAAAGCAAAAGAACAAATTGATGAATATTTGACGGGAAACAGAAAGGAATTTGACATTCCATTATTAATGATTGGAACCGGTTTTCAAAAAAGTGTTTGGAATGCGTTGATAAAAATACCCTATGGCGCTACTTCAACATATTTGCAATTAGCAAAAAATATAAACAATGCAGAAGCTGTTCGTGCAGTAGCCAATGCAAATGGAGCAAACGCCATTGCTCTTGCAATACCTTGTCACAGAATTATTAACAGTAACGGCGATTTAGGGGGTTACGGGGGCGGATTAACAGTAAAGAAGCGCTTGTTAAAGCTTGAACAAAGTAACTGCGCTTTGAGTGATGATGAGAAATATGAATTTATCGGCTCCAAGGATACGAAATATGACGGTTATTTTCTTACTGCCGTAAAAACCACGATGATATATTGCTTGCCTTCATGCAGCGCCAAAAAACCGAAGAGAGAGAATGTGATTTTTTACAATACAACGAATGAAGCAATCGAAAATGGTTATAGGGCTTGCAAAGTTTGTAAACCATAAAACTCACAAATAAGACACCGCTCTCGGATGGATATAAATCAATGACCCTGATGAAGTGATTGAGACTCAGTTGCATAGTTCTTCTCTATAAAGTTCAGTTTGCGAGCAATGAATCATAATTAACTTGATTAATTAACATAATTGATTGATAAAATTAAATTAATTAAACAGTAGGTCTCCATATTTTATTTCATTGCCGACGATACCGCAAAATTGAAAAGCCTGTAATGACAGCCGATTTTTATAAACCCTGCATCTTTCAGCCAAGTAAAATTATCGCTGAGAGTAACGGGCGTGTCTTTTTGCATATGTTTTGAATACCAAAATTCGGGGTCTTCTCCGCTTGATTTGATAAATCTCTTCCAGAGTTCATATTGCTGTGTTCTTACGTCTTCATCTTCGTCGATTATAATATCGCGGGATATAAACATCCCTCCGGCGTTTAATGCGGAATAAATAGTTTTATAGAAATTTCTTCTTTGCTCAAGGTCAAGATGATGAAGACTAAGGCCTGCAAGGATAATATCGTAGTTAGCCCCGATTGATTCGGTTTTAAAATCGCCTTTTTTTAATTCAAACCTGCCGGAATATTTATAAAGTTTGTTTTTATATGCTTTAAGCATTTCTTCCGTTAAATCGAATCCTACTATATGGGCACGTGGATATTTTTTTAATACCTGTTCCGATAAAACTCCGTTGCCGCATCCCAAATCAAGCACTCTGTAATCTTTTTCTTCTTCGGGAAGCAAATCATATATAATTGCGTGCTGTTCTAAATATCCCGGAATAAGTCTGACCATTAATTCTTCGTAACTGTCCGCCTGTTTTCCGAAATGTTCTTCGACTTCATTTTTATTCATAATATAAAAATCAGATTTAAGATAAGTATTTTTAAACTTTAGATTCTACCACCGTAAATTCTTTTATCTCGTCAGTTGCTCCGGTGCATATTACAAGCGCAATTGTTTCGACAACATTTAAATTAATATGGGGATGACCTTCAGGGTTCAGTATATAATCTCCGGAAAATGATGTTTGTCTGCCGCTTTTGTCGCAAAATCCGCCTTCAAGTATATAAACATGCTCGTCCGAACGGGCAACAGCCACCGTTCTAATCATCTTGCCCTCCGGAGGAAGTAATTTAACTAAATAAGCTACTCCTTTCCCATATTCAAGCCTGTTGCTTAACTGCTTAGTAAACGCTATTTCTTTGCCGTTATATAAAGCCCCTTCGCCCCTGACGGAACTGGCTGGCGTCCAGCTTTTATCATGCTTTATAAAAACAGCATCGCAATACGGCAAATGTTTTGACTTTCCGCATACGCAAATAGACAATGTTTCATTTGTTGGTTCTAAAACGGCAGGGGAAATATTTTCGGAAAGGGTTTTGTGAGTTCCGTCGCAATACGGTAAATTTTTTGATTTGCCGCATTGGCAAATATAAGTTTTTTCTTTAATTCCTTTTAAAATCAGCGGTTCTTTTTCCATAACTTTTCTCCTTATTTATTTTAAATGATTAGTTATAAAATTTCAATTAGTTGCATCCTTAGTTGCATCCTTAGTTGCATCCTTAGTTGCATCCTTGGTTGCATCCTTGGGTAAATATGTTTTCTTTAATTTAATATTTTGTTATTATAAATTAGATGTAATTATTAAGTAAAATGAATAATATTTATATAATATGAGAAAAAAATAATGACATTAAATCAATTGACGACTTTAATTAAAGTCGCTGAATTGCAAAGCTTTTCCAAAGCGGCGGAAGAACTTTTCGTTACCCAGCCTGCGGTAAGCCATCAGATATCTGATTTAGAAAATGAATTAGGCATAAAGCTTATAGGGCGCGGAAAAGACGGGATTAGCCTTACGGAAGCCGGCAATAAAATTTTAAAACATGCACACGCGATTGTAGAAAGTTTGGAAATGATAAAAGAAGAAACCATTTCGTTGGGAATAGAATCAAAAGAATTGAAAATAGGAAGCTTTGGAAGCATTTCTGCTAATTTCCTTCCGGGAATAATGCGTTTATTTAAGTCGAAATATCCTAAAATAGATTTAAAAATATTTAAAGGAACGGAAAC
>JAJZLA010000144.1 GCA_021803845.1 bacterium
TGCGGCTATTCTCCAGAAAGAATAAATCCTGGTGATAAGGAACATACGCTAAAAAAAATCAAGAAAGTGGTAAGCGGCTCTACTAAAGATGCATTGGAAAAAATAAATAAATTATATGGAAGTATTATCGAAGCCGGTATATATACAGTTTCGTCTATAAAAGTGGCTGAGGCGGCCAAGGTTATAGAAAACACGCAAAGAGATATAAATATAGCTTTTATAAACGAACTTGCTGTTATTTTTAATAAAATGGGCATCGATACTCAGGATGTACTTGAGGCTGCCGGAACAAAATGGAATTTTTTAGGATTTAGACCCGGTCTTGTAGGCGGACACTGTATTGGAGTTGACCCATTTTATCTTACATTTAAGGCTCAACAAATTGGTTATAATCCTGAAATAATATTGGCCGGAAGGAGGCTTAACGATAATATGGGAATTTTTATAGCTAATAGAGTTATTAAGCTAATGATAAAAAAAGGAAAAAAAATAGAAGGAGCAAATATTTTAATACTTGGAATTACCTTTAAAGAAAATGTACCCGATATTAGAAATAGTAAGGTTATAGATATAATTAAAGAATTGAAAGACTTTGGATGCAAAGTAAATGTGTTCGACCCAATAGCTGATAAAGAGGAAATTAAGAGTGAATACGGAATTAACCTTATAGAAAAAGAAAAAATATATTGTGATAATTACGATGGTGTCGTTCTTGCAGTTTCTCATAATGAATTTAAAAGCTTTGATTTTTCGTTTTTCAAAAAAAATGACAGTATAATATATGATATTAAAGGGATTATTGACAGGTCGATAGTTGACGAGAGACTATAATTTAAAAATGAAAAATCATAAAATAGTTTTTACATCCAATACCTCTTTTTCGCTTTATAACTTTCGATACGGAGTTATGAAATATTTAAAAGATAAAGGCTTTGAAGTTATTGCTTTAGCTCCGAAGGATGATTATTCCGATTTACTCAAAAAAAATTTTGAATTTTTCGAAATAAAAAGTCTTGATAGAAAAGGAACGAATCCCCTTGTCGATTTCAAATTAGTCCTTGAATATATGAAAATTTACAAAATTATAAAACCTGATTTGGTTTTTAGTTATACGATAAAACCCAATATATACAGTTCTTTCGCTTGCCGTTTCTTAAGAATTAAATACATAAATATGCTTACCGGTCTCGGTTATATATTTATTAAGGAAAATCTTTTAACAAAATTTATAGAAAATTTGTATAAAACGGCATTCGGAGCTTCTTATAAAGTTTTATTTCAAAATAAGGATGATATGAAGTTGTTCATAAATAGAAAAATAGTGTTTGAAAATAAAACGATATTGACAAAAAGCTCAGGAATTAATACAACTTATTTTTCCCCTGATTTTTGTAAAGTGAAAAATAGCGACAATAAATTGATATTCCTTATGATAACAAGACTTTTATGGGATAAAGGAGTTAAAGAATTTGTAGAGGCTGGTAGAATTGTAAAATCTAAATATTCAAATACTGAATTTTTGTTGCTTGGGCCGATTGATAAAGATAATCCGTCTGCTGTGTCCGAAATTATAATAAAAGAATGGGCAAATGAAGGGGTTGCAAAATATCTTGGCGTTAGCAAAGATGTCAGGGACTATATATGTGAGGCAGACGTAGTTGTATTGCCTTCTTATAGAGAAGGCGTGCCGCGTTCTCTTATTGAAGCCATGGCTATGGGAAAGCCTATAATAACTACCGATACCTCAGGATGCAGGGATGTTTGCAGGGATGGCGAAAACGGTTTGCTGGTTCCCGTGAAAGATGCACAAACTTTGTCGGAAGCTATGATAAAAATGATTCAAGTTAAAGAAGAAGGCAGGAAACAAATGGGGCAAAGAGGTAGAAATATCGTTATAGAAGAATTTGATGAAAAAATAATAATTAAGCAGTATATGAATTTGATAGAAGAAATTTTTGGTAAAATATAGCAGGTTAATCACAAGATGAGGAAGCTATCTTGATAGCGCAAATAATACTTTCTTTTTTTATTTCCTTTTTTGTTATAAGCGGGATAATCCTATATTTTGCAAAAGGCGGGAAGATAGGATTGGACGACTGCAAAGGCGCTAATTTCAATCCAGATAGTTTAGGTAACAAAGGAAATCAAGAAAATGGAGTAGTAAGAAATGAAGGAGGAGGCAAATGTGGCTCAAAATCTAAATCTAAACCCGAACCGCAGAAATTTCATATTAAATCAGTCTCAAGGTTGGGCGGCGCAGGGATATTTTCGGCTTTTTTTATCGTCCTTATAATAATCGGTATGCAGATAAAAGAAACAGATTATATCTACTTGCCTCTTACGGCTTTGCCGGTCTTTCTTATGGGATTTATGGAGGATTTAACTAGAAGGATAAGCCCGAAATTCAGGCTTCTCGGGGCATTGGTTTCCGCTATTTTAGCCGCCTATTTTCTAAATGCTTATCTCGTAAGAATCGATATAGGATTTATAGACGGACTGCTTTCCGTCAAAGCCGTGGCGGTAATCTTTACGATATTTGCGGTTACGGGCGTGGCAAATTCGTTTAATATCATAGACGGTTTTAACGGACTGTCTTCCGCCGTTTCTATTATAATACTTCTCAGTCTAGGCTATATATCTTTTAAGGTTGGCGATATATTTTTAATGAAGGCTTGCCTGATTTTGGCTTTTGCGATATTCGGTTTTTTTATATGGAATTATCCTTTCGGAAAGATTTTCCTCGGAGACGGCGGGGCTTATTTTATAGGTTTTACTATAGCCGTAGTGTCCGTTCTGCTTGTTGACGGAAACAAGGCCGTTTCGCCGTGGTTTCCGTTTCTTTTGTGCATATATCCTATTTTCGAAACGTTATTTTCGATGTATAGAAGAAGAGGCAGAAAAAGCTCCCCTATGGACGCCGATGCGTTTCATCTTCATACGCTTATTTATAAAAGATTAGTTCCTCATATACTGGGCACGGATATAAAAAACAATCAATTAGCCCGCAATTCCGCAACTTCGCCGTTTCTATGGATGCTTACATCATTCAGCGCCGTTCCCGCGCTTCTGTTCTGGAATAACACTCCGGTTTTGATTGTTTTTGCGTTTATATTTATAATCGTTTATGTGTGGCTTTATAAAAGTATTGTCGGTTTTAAATTGTGGAAGTTTATAAAGAAAAAGGCTTAATTATTTTTTATTCCCCGCAAAACCATCCATCCATAACACCATATTGCAATATCACTTTATTAAAAAATCTATTATAATATCAAAATGTTAAAAAAAATCGTAAAAAATGCCGGAATTTTATTTACGGCAAATGTTATATCTAAAGCGTTAAATTTTGCTTATGTCGTATATCTTGCAAGATATTTAGGCGCAAGCGGTTTCGGTATTATTTCGTTTGCTTTGGCTTTTGCCCTAATATTAGGGGTTTTTGCCGATTTTGGACTTCAGCCGTTAAGTTTAAGGGAAATATCGAGAAATAAAAACGAAGCAGAACGATATTTTTCAAACATTGCGTTAATAAAAATTATTTTAAGCGTTACAATTTTTTTCCTGCTTGTATTCATCGTAAAATGCTTGAATTATTCTCATGATACCGTATATGTTATCTACCTGATAGGTTTAAGCATAATAATAGGTTCTTTTAATAATTTTATTTATGCAGTATATCAGGCAAACGAAGACGTTAAATATATGGGTATAGGATATATACTAAACAGCCTGTCTATGCTTGTAGGAATATTAGCAACTGCTTATTTCGATGGCAATATAATTATGTTTTCAGTCGTTTTTCTAGTTTCCGCCGTAATCGTTTTGTTATATAATTTAACAATTATATCTTACAAATTTTTTAAACCTAAACTGTCGGCAGATTTAAAATTTTGGAAAAAATTAATAAAAGAAGCCGTGCCTTTCGGATTAGTGAACGTATTCGTCATTATTTATTTTAAGATAGATTCCGTAATGCTTGGAACTATGAAAACACAGAAAATAGTCGGATATTATAACGCGTCCTATAGAATTATAGACGTGTTGACGGCATTATTTCCAAGTATTATATTTTCGGTCGTGTATCCTAAAATGTCAGCATATATAGAATTGCCTGAAAAGCTTAAAAGCATATATATCGTTTCTTTTAAAATATCTTTAATTATAGGCCTGATTATTTCGATTGTAACCGTTTTTTTTGCGCATTATTTTATTCTTTTAATTTACGGTTACGGTTATCACGAAGGAGCAGATTCGTTAAAGATTTTAATTTGGGCTTTTTTCTTTATATGTATAAGCTCCATAACGAGCAGCCTTATAAGTTCCGTAAACAAACAAAGGCTTGTTACCATAACGGCTGGAGTAGGCGCCGTAATAAATATCGGTTTGAATTTTCTTTTAATTCCAAGATTTAGCTTAAACGGAGCCGCTTTTGCTACAGTAATAACCGAACTGATTATGTTTTTAATATATTTTGCAAATATGATAAAATTTTTAAAATTTAATAGGTCGGATGTGTTGTCTTTATTTAATTTCTCAATCGGCAGTATAAAAAATATTATAGAAATTATAAAAAAATAATTTGAAAAATAATAAACGGTTTTTAAAATAATTGCTATATATGAAAGATGACAATATAAGCGTATATATTTACCGTGACGGCGGACTCGGCGATTCGTTAACGATATTGCCGGCGCTTAGAAAAATTTATGAAAGCATGGGCGGCAAAAAAAAGTTTACTCTTATTACCAACCGTTCGGCGCATAAATTTAATAAAATAGACAGCTACGGTATTTTAAAATACAGCGGTTTATTTGAAAACGTTTTGTATTTCGACGACGGAAGATTATCGTCTAAGATTGACCTGCTGAAAGATATCAGAAAATCAAAAAACAATAAAATATTGTATTATTTCGGCTATACCGACGTCCCATTGCCAAGGGCGTTAAAAAAAACTTTCTTGCATTTATCTTTTTTTAAATTGTGCGGTTTTAAAAAGATTGTAGGGTGGAAACAGTCGATAATAGATAATAAAAAAAATAAGAGCGCAGATACAGTAGAAAGCGAGTATTACAGGTACTTGAGGATTGCGGCTGATGGCAGGAATAATAATGAAGCCGGGAATTTTTCAGAGTCAAATAGTGTTTTTCTAAATTTAGATTACGCAAAACCAGACGTTTATAAATTGACCGAAGATTTTAATATAAAAGAAGATTATATAAGCATAGGCATAGGCGGGTTATATGAAGTTAACAGGTATTTTAACAAACGATATGCAGACGTTATATGGTTGATAGCCGATAAATTTAACGATATGGGTTTTGTTTTAGTCGGCGGGGAAAAAGATTACGATGAAGGAGAAAAAATAAAAAACGGATTAAGCGGTGAATTGGTTAAAAAGGTTGTAAAT
>JAJZLA010000145.1 GCA_021803845.1 bacterium
CCAGATATGATATTATTAAAGCTATGTCGCAGTCAAACGCAAAATCCGGCAAATAAAAATAATAATTTAAAATGGGAAATATTCAATCTTTCGAGTCTAATTCGCCTGAAGATACTGAATCTATTGCTGTTGAATTTGCAAAAAAATTAAAACCTTTCGATTTTATAGCTTTAAACGGACGCCTCGGCGCAGGAAAAACTAAATTTACGTCCGGAATTATAAGATTATTATGCGAAAATGACGACATTACCGCGGTAAGTCCGACCTATTCTATTATGAATAAATATTCATGCGGCGGCGGCGGCGTAATAAATCATTTTGATTTTTACAGGCTTAAAAGCGCTTACGACCTTGAAACCTGCGGTTTTTTCGATTCTTTAGGCGGTAAAAACTTGACTATAGCGGAGTGGACGGATGCGGTTAAAATTGATTATAAAAAATATACAGCGGGAAACTATTATTCGGTTAATATCAAAATGGACTCGGACGAAAAAAATAAAGAAAAACGATATATAGAAATAGAAAAAATTTTATAAATAAAATATAATTTATTTTTTGCGATATATTTTATATTTATAAACGGAGGTGCGCTTTTGGAAAAATTCGACGTTTGTATTATAGGGGGCGGTCCCGCCGGCTACGTGAGCGCATTAAAATGCGCTATTAACGGTTTGTCGGCGGCAATAATAGAAAAAGAAAGGTTCGGCGGAACATGTTTAAACAGGGGCTGTATTCCGACGAAGGTTCTTTATTCAAAGGCAAAATTTTTAAAAAAATTAAAAACTGCCGAAAGAGGATTTACGGTTAACGGATTTAATTTTAATTACGAAGAAATTATAAAATATAAAGACGAAGTCGTTTTAACACTTACGGGCGGAGTAGAAAAACTATTAAAAGCCAGAAAGGTAAATATTTTTTACGGCTTAGGAAAAATTAAAGGAAAAAACGGCGAAAAAGGTTTTTCTATAGACATTGAAGGCAGGGACGGGAAGGATTCAAACGCGGAAATTGCGGCGGATAACGTTATAGCGGCTACGGGTTCGTCGCCTTTTATGATACCCGCTTTCAATATAGACCATAAAAATATTATAACTTCCGACGAAGCTCTTTCTTTAAACGAAATACCTAAGTCTTTGATTATTATCGGAGCGGGAGTTATAGGGTGCGAATTTGCTAATATTTTTTCGGAATTCGGCTGTTCTATTAAAATGATAGAACTTCTGCCTTCTATTTTATCCACAGAAGACAAAGAAATTTCGAGATTTATAGATAAAAATTTTAAATCAAGAAATATCGAAGTTAAAACGGGAGCAGAAGTTAAAAGTATTAATTCTTCCGCCGACGGCGCCGAAGTAGAACTGGCAACGGGCGAAAAATTCTCGGCCGAAAAAGTTCTTGTGTCAATAGGCAGAAAATTAAATACTTCAGGTTTGGGACTTGAAGAAATAGGCGTCGCAATGGATAAAAGAGGAAAAATAGAAACCGATATACATAACGAAACTAACATAAAAGGAATTTATGCCTGCGGCGATATAATAGACGGACCTATGCTTGCCCATAAAGCGTCATATGACGGAGTAATAGCCGCCGATAATATTGCGGGAATAATTAAAGAAAAAGATTACGGCGTACTTCCTTGGTCGGTTTATACCAATCCTTCAATAGGAACGGTCGGACTTAGGGAAGGCGACGCAGGACTTTCTGAAATAAAATATTCGGTGGGACGATTTTCATATGCGGCGAGCGGCATGGCGCTTGCAATGGAAGAGCCCGAAGGATTTTTAAAAGTCGTGGTAGAATCGGAAACTAAAAAAATACTCGGCGCCACGGGAATAGGAGCCGATATTCCCGAACTTATCGCCGAAATTGCTTCCTATATGCATTTCGGAGGAACTGTTTTAGATATAGAATCGACTATTCATTCTCATCCTACGCTGTCGGAAATAGTGCCGGAGGCGGCTCTTGATTCTATAGGAGAGGCTATACATAAATTTAATCCGAGAACTGCAAAAAAAGCATAAAAGTCGGTATTAAATGTAAATGGAGCAAAAAAAGATAATAAGTACAATAAAATAATAATACGGAATAAATAAAATAAAGGAAAAATAATTTATGGCGCTTATAGTTCAAAAATTCGGCGGAACTTCAATGGGAAGCATTGAAAGAATAAAGCAGGTCGCCGGACGGGTAATAAAGGAAAAAAATGGAGGCAACGACGTAGTCGTAGTAGTCAGCGCAATGAGCGGCGAAACCAACAGGCTTCTTGACCTTGCCGTAAAAATGGGCGGAAAGCAGGACGACATGGAAACCGACCTTATAATATCGAGCGGCGAACAGATAAGTTCCGGACTTTTATCGCTTGCTTTAAGAAATGAAGGTTACGATGCAGTTCCTATGCTTGGACATCAGGTAAGAATAACTACGGACGAATCTTACGGAAAAGCAAGAATATCTTCGATAGACTCCGAAAATATACGCAGGATGTTAAAAAGCGGAAAAATAGTAGTAATAGCCGGTTTTCAAGGAATAGATTGCAACGGATTCATAACGACGCTGGGAAGGGGAGGGTCGGATACGACAGCCGTTGCGGTAGCCGCCGCCGTTAAAGCCGATAGATGCGATATATATACCGACGTGGACGGAGTTTATACCGCCGACCCCAATATAGTTCCGGATGCCCGGCGATTGGACGTCGTTTATTTCGACGAAATGATTGAAATGTCCAGTCTGGGCGCAAAAGTTCTCCAGATAAGGTCTGTAGAATTTGCCATGAAATACGGCGTCAATCTTTTTGTGAAATCTACCTTTGTCGATGGGAACGGCACTCAAATAAAATTTATAGGAGAAGAAGAAAGTATGGAAGAATTGCAGGTTTCAAGCGTAGCATGCGATAAAGACGAAGCTAAAATTTCTATAAGGGGAATTCCCGACAGGCCGGGTATAGCGGCAAAGATATTTTCCAAAATATCGGCGGCTAATATAGTAGTAGATATGATTATTCAGAATATATCTATCGAAGGACACACGGATTTAACCTTTACGGTATCTAAAAAAGATTTAAAAAAAGCTTTGGAAATTACCGAAGAACTTGCTAAAGAACTTAACGCAAAAGAAGTTTTAAGCGACGATAAGATTGCAAAAGTTTCGGTAATAGGCGTGGGCATGAGAAATCATTACGGAACGGCTTCTACAATGTTCGACGTTCTTGCTAAAGAAAATATAAACATTATGATGATTTCAACGTCCGAAATTAAAATATCATGCGTGATAGACGCAAAATATGCCGAACTTGCCGCCAGAATACTTCACGATGCATTTAATCTCGGCAGGCAGAATTAATAAAATATAATAAATTTATAGAATTAATAAATGAATAAGGTTTCGGAACAAAAAAAAATAGAAATTTACGATACTACATTAAGGGACGGTACCCAGGGAGAAGGTTTTTCCTTATCTATAGACGATAAATTAATGATAGCCGACATTCTTGACGAACTGGGGATAGATTTTATCGAAGGAGGATTTCCGGCTTCAAATCCTAAAGATAAAAAATTTTTTGAATCTGCTTCTAAAAAGAAATTAAAACATTCTAAATTAGCCGCTTTCGGAAGCACCAGAAAAAAAAACGTCAGAGCAAAGGATGATACCGGATTAATAGTGCTTGGAGAAACCGACGTTAATTATATTACTATTTTCGGCAAATCTTGGGATCTGCACGTAGAAAGCGTTTTAAAAATATCTTTAGAAGAAAACTTAGATATAATATCGGATTCGGTAGAATTTTTAAAATCATGCGGAAAAAAAGTTTTTTTCGATGCGGAACATTTTTTCGACGGATTTAAATACAATGAAGATTATGCGGTTAAAACTTTGAATGCCGCAATTTCGGCAGGGGCGGACAAAGCTGTTTTATGCGACACTAACGGCGGTTGTCTGCCGGACGATATAAGCAAAATCGTAAATAAGATTAAGGTTAAATATAAAATAGATATAGGCAGGCTCGGCATACATACTCATAACGATACGGATTGCGCCGTAGCAAATTCTATAGCCGCAGTTTTAGAAGGAATAAAACACGTTCAAGGAACCATAAACGGTTACGGCGAAAGGACGGGAAACGCCAATTTATCTTCTATTATCCCCAACCTTGAATTAAAAGCCGGATTTAATACCATAGGCAAAGAAAAACTTAAAAACCTTCTTAAAGTAAGCAGGTTAATAGATGAAATTTCAAACAATACTTCGGCTAAAAATATGCCTTACGTAGGAGAAAGCGCATTTGCGCATAAAGCCGGGCTTCACGCAAACGCCGTTCTTAAAAATCCTTCTTCATACGAACACATTGATCCGTCATTCGTCGGTAATGCCAGAAGATTTTTAATTTCCGATTTATCCGGCAAAAGCAATATAACCGCAAAAGCAAAAGAACTCGGTATAGATATCGGCGATTTATCGGAATCGCAGGAATCGGAACTTTTAAACAAAATTAAAGAATTAGAAAATTTAGGTTTTAATTTTGAAAGCGCAGACGGTTCCTTTAAAATCCTTTTAAATAAGTATTCTTCTAAAGATTACGGCAATAAAGAATACTTTAAGCTTTTGTCTTTCAGGGTCAATATAGAAAGAACCTTGGATAAAAATATTTTCAGCGAAGCGGTAGTAATGATAGAAGTAAAGGGTAAGACGGAACACACGGTAGCGGTAGGGGATGGTCCCGTAAACGCATTGGATAACGCATTAAGAAAAGCCCTTGTTAAGTTTTATCCCGTTCTCGACGAGATGAAACTTACCGATTTTAAAGTCAGAGTTATAAGCGGCAAAGCAAAAACCGGAACGGCTTCTCTTGTAAGGGTTTTGATAGAGTCTTCGGATAAAGAGGAAAAATGGACGACGATAGGAGTATCTGAGAATATTATAGAGGCTTCTTATATAGCTCTCGCAGACGGCATAATTTATAAACTCGATAAAGATAAAGAAAAATAAAGGCGGAAAATAATAATGACGGATTTTGATAACGTAAAAGAAACCGGTTTTTTTAAGGCTTTATATTTAACATGGAAAAAATCTCTTTTCAGCCCGGAAATATTTTACGAAGAGTTGAATAATACAGGCGGACAGGAAGAAAAAAGCATATCTAAGCCTTATTTTTACGCCCTTTTGTTTACATATATAAATTTGGTGTGTTCTTTCTTCTGGGAAGTTGTTTTTTTTAAGATAGGGTTTTACAGAAATTATGCAGTTTTGCCTAAAATACCGCTTTTCTTCGAGAATAAAAGTTTTATAGATATGTATATAATTATAGGCGTTATATTTCTTCTGTTTATACTTGGAATTTTATATACAATTTTTCTAATAATTCTTACTATCATAGTCCATGGATTCGTTATGCTTATGGG
>JAJZLA010000146.1 GCA_021803845.1 bacterium
TTAAATATCTACTCCCTGTTATAACAACAAAACATTTGAATTTCTATCAAAAATTAGACGGGGTTCTTTTGCTTTTCGTATATTTGATTCCATTTATTTTTTTATTGGGCATATTGGATTCTATAGTGTTATTTTTTACGGGCGAGATGAATTTAGTAAATTATGTAATTGTATACTTATTGATAGGCATGTACGTAACTTTTGGAAGTTTTGCCCCTTTTTATCAGATAGGAATCGGAGCTTTTCTGGATAGGACTTCAAACAGAATACGCCTGCTGCCTTTTTTCTTTTTTGTTTTTGTCTTTAATATGTGGTTTATTTCTCAGGGTTTTATAGAATCGGTTATCGATGTTATAAGCTTTAGAAAGGTTACATGGCATAAGACAAAACGCTACAGGAAAGAGGAGGCGACAGCGGCAAAATGAATTTTATTATATTAATTTTGATATTTGCATTTTTTATCTTTTTGCCTTTTGTTCCGGGCATTATAGAGCTTTTAGCGCCGGCGGACGATAAGCCGCTGCCTGTAAAGGACTACTCTAGGGATGCGCGCTATTTTGGCGGGTCGTTCAGAAGAATACTGAAAGATTCTTTTCAAAGAGATGGGTTTGAAAAAAACATATCCGAAATAAAATTATCTTCTGGTTTAGAAAAAATAGAAATTATATCTTCCGATTTTAATTCCTATGAAAAAAAGCTAGACCATATGCTTCTAGTATCTGGCAATTTAACTGCTAAACATAATAGTAATTTTAATAAAGAAATATATATTAAAGGCAATGCGTATTTTGGGAATAATAATATTATTCGTGCAGCGGCGGTAGATAAAAATGTCGAAATAAACGAAACAGCAAAAATAATAAGATGGCTTGATGCTAATGGAGGGATTAAAGCCGGGGAAAATTCTTATCTTGGAATAAGCGCATCTTGCGGAGAAAAGCTTCAATTGTCTAACGGCTGTAGATTCAGACGCCTATTCGGGAACCCTATTTTAACGTTGCAAGATACATCTAAAGTCGACTACGGCTTAATGGACAGCGAAAGGACGGATATTAACAATGCATCTATTTCAACCTACTTTAATGAAATAATAAATGAAGACATGAGATATGACGAACCTGCAATAATAAACGGTAACCTTATAATAAACGGCAGTCTGAAGATAAATAACGAATTCACTATCAACGGAGATATAAAGGCCGGCGGGAATATAACTGTAAAAAATGCAAAAAATGTCAATTTCTTAGGCAATATAATATCTGATAAGACAATAAGAATGTCGGGAAACATAAAAGTTTATGGAAATATATTTGCGCAGGAAGAGATTGAATTGGAAGGAGTAGAAGTAGGAAATATTAATAAAACCAAGTCGGTAATATCAAAAAAGAAATTAATACTCGGTAAAAACGTTGCCATTTACGGTTTTGTTCTGACGGAAGGAATAGGTATCGTCGGGTAGCCGTTTTGTTATTAAAAAACAGAGGAAAAAAGATGAAAAAAACAACGGTTATATTTGTTTTACTTTTAGTAATATTGATTGCCGTTCCAATTATTTATTACGGTCTCAACCGCGTTAAAAAATACGAGAAATTTTCTAAGGATAATAGCATAAGCGTTCTTTTAGTATACGGTTCATCGCAAACTCCATATGACGAATCTATTTTATCTGCTTACAAAAGCGCTTTAAAAATGGACGGAGTTCCGTTTAAAGTCATAAGCTATTCCGACCTTATATCTTTTGACCCCAAATCTTTAAGCAAAAATATACCTGCGGTTATTTTTCCTGATGCGGCAGACGAGGAATTTCCTTCCGCGATGGATTCTTCTATAAAATTTTGGGCAGAGAATTATTTGAACAAGGGAGGAAATATTGCCGTTGTGTATAATGTCGGGATAAAAAATAAAGAAGGCCTCTATCTTAAAAAGGGCGTGTTCTCTAAAATTATCGGTTTGAATTATGAGCTATACAGTAAAATTAGGGATAAATCCTATGTAGCCGCTTTATTACGCTTCAAGAATCAGAGGAGCATGAAATTTTTTAATATACCTAAAGGAAATGCAATGGACGGTTTTTTAAGCGGCTATATGTACGGTCCGCTTGCTTTTCCAATGGCTTATACTGCTGCAGTGCCAGGGTTAAAAGGCAGAGACGTATATGCGTACGGCATAGAAAGCAACGTTAAAAAAATACTTAAATTCCCTTCTTACAGAGAGGTAAAAGATAAATATGTTTTAAAAAACAACATAAAAAAATTCCCAATAGTTGTTTTAAAAAAATACGGCAGAGGACATATTTTATATGTCGATATGCAGTTGGGATATCTCAAAGCATATGCATCAAACGGATTTTTAATGAGGGCTTTTATAAAGACATTCCTATTCAAAATAGCAAAGATGCCTCATTTGATTTATACTCCTTACGGAAAAGGCGGGCTGATTGTTAATTGGCATATAGAAAACTATTTAGTAAGCAAGAGCATCCCGTATATGATAAAGAACCGTATTATTAGAAAAAACCTGAAAGATTCATTCGATATATCGGCGGGAAGCTTTGAAGACCGCCCGGGAGACGGAAGAGGCGTCGATGCATGCGGAAAAAACAGGCCGTATATTAAGATGCTACTGCCTTACGGCACAATAGGCACGGACGGCGGATGGACTCATAACTATTGGTATAGGCAAGTTTTAAGCGGAAAATTTAATGAAAGCCAGATGTATGCCCTTATTAAAAAAAATAATAAGTGTTTACAAAGCATATCCGGCTACAGAATAACCGAATATATGCCCGCCGAAGGCGTTTTCCCTCAGCCTGTATCAACTAAAATTCTCAGAAAGTTAGGGATGATAGCTACTTATTATACGGGAAGTATCGGTTCAGGGCCTACGAGGACTTTCTGGAGCGGTAAACTTATTTCACGAAAAGTTATAGCATTTCCTGTATCGATAGACGGGGATTTAGCGTCTCTTTATGAATTAAAGCACTATGGCCATATGTCAAACATGCAAGTATTAAGTTGGCAGAAAAGCTTAGTAAATTATTGTATTAAAAATAGAGCTATCAGATTGTGGTATTCGCATCCTTACGATATATGGATATATCATTATACTAAAGCAATGAAATTATTTACCGATTATATAGAGAAAAAGCAAAATGAAGGAAAACTGCTTGTTCGGCCGATGGCTTATTTCGCCAAATTTATATTGAAATTTTTAAAAACAAAATATTCTTTTATTTCGTCAAAGGGAGGCTCTATAACATTATTAATAAAAAACAAGGAAGGGTTAAAAGGGATTACGGTCGCCTTGCCCAAGAATAAAATAAGAAAACCGGATGGCAGCGCCGCATACACTATTGACGAAGGCAAAAATTATTATTATATAATTTTTACAGGAGATTTACATGAAGATACTATTCATTTTAGCGGTATTAGCGGTAATTACGGTTCCTAACCCGGGTTATATACCCAAGTGTGACGCTGCCAGCATTAATAAATGCAATAATCCCGCTCTGACGTTATGGAGCAAGTTTTATAACGTAAAAATAAGAAACGGTAAAACATACTATGTAGTTCCATACACCGATAATATAATAGCTTTGTATTTTTTAAAAAAAAATAAAAATATAGGAATCATAAAAAATTATATCCTATGGTATTTTAAGCATCTTAATTATCCCGATAAATTTGGACTTACCGGAACAATGTACGATTATAGAATCGCAGGAACAGGATGCGAGGAGAAATCGACTAAAACTTACGATTCTGCGGATAGTTATGCCGCAACATATCTTATGGTTATTTATAAATATTATAAAAAAACCAAAGATATCAGAACGCTTAAATATATATTGCCAAAATTAAAAGACGTTGCATATATTATTCCTTATTTGCAGGCTTCCAATGACGGACTTATAAGCGCTTTGCCTGATAAGGACGAGAAATACCTTATGGATAACTGTGAAGATTACGGAGGCGTAAAAGCGTATCTTAACCTGCTGAAAATGACAGGGAAAAAGTTCAGCGGAGAATATAACCGTTACGAAAAACTTAAAAAATCAATAAAGGCTGCGGTTATAAAAAATCTTTATAACCGCAGCAGGCATAACTTTGACTGGGCTGTAATAAGAGGCAGAAAACGCTATTCAAACTGGTTTGTTTATTATCCCGATGCGCTTGCTCAATTATTTCCGATTTTGTACGGTATTGCGGATAATTCTACGGTATCGGAAACATTTTTATGGAACAAATTTGAGTCTATTTATAAGAATAAGACAGGTTCATTTCCGCTTGAGCAGAGGGCTTTATATATTTTAACAAAAGAAAAAATAAAGAAAGAAAGAAATAAGTGAGTAAGTAAAATTTTTCAAATAATTAAATATAAATATATATTACAGGAGAATTAATTGCGAGCAAAATTATTATTTATTTTAGGCACCCGTCCCGAAGCTATTAAACTGGCTCCGCTAATACTAAAATCAAAAAAAACCGATTTTTTTGATGTAAAAGTATGCTCAACGGGACAACATAAACAAATGCTTGAGCAAGTCACAAGTTTCTTTAACCTGAAAATAGACTACGACCTTAGCTTGATGAAACAGAATCAATCTCTTTTTGATATAACGGCAGATATGCTTAAAGCGTTAGAGCCTGTAATAGAAAAGGAAGAACCCGACAATATAATAGTTCAGGGAGATACTACGACGGCTCTTGTCGGAACGCTGGCGGGATTTTATAAAAAAATAAGCGTAGTTCATGTAGAAGCAGGTTTGAGGACTTATAATAAATATTCTCCATTTCCTGAAGAAATGAACCGGATATTAATCAGCCGCATTGCGGATTATCATTTTGCGCCAAGTGAAAAATCAAGAGATAATTTGTCGGCAGAGGGTATAAAAGACAAAGTTTATGTCGTCGGCAATACAGCCATAGATGCTTTATCATTAGGTCTTGATTTAATAGAAAGAAATGGGGATAAAACGTATAAGGAATTTTTTAATTTCTTGGATTTTTCTAAAAAAATAATTTTGGTAACGGGACACAGAAGAGAAAGTTTCGGAAACGGATTTGAAAATATATGCGGAGCCTTAAAAGAATTATCGGAATTGCGCAACGATATTCAGATAGTATATCCGGTTCACCTCAATCCTAATGTAAGCGAACCGGTAAACAGGATGCTCGGAAACCTGCCCGGCATATTCCTTATCAAACCCCTTGAATATCAATACCTTATATGGCTTATGAATAAATCGTTTTTAGTATTGACTGATAGCGGCGGTATACAGGAAGAGGCGCCTTTCCTATGCAAGCCTGTTATCGTCATGAGGGATTCGACGGAACGCATCGAAGCTGTAGAAGCAGGAGTATCGGTGCTTGTCGGCACCGATAAGGATAAAAT
>JAJZLA010000147.1 GCA_021803845.1 bacterium
CGATTTTAAACTGCCGTTAAATAATGTTAAATCAATCTTTTTAAAATTTATAATATTATTTTCATTCCTGCCGAAATTTCCGGCGCATTCTACGGTTCCTTTGTTTATATCTCCGCCCGAAAAGACGACGTTTTTAAGATTAACCGAAGCGCCTGCGCTGATTTTTCCGCCAAAATCGCCGGAAGCCGTCAGTTTTGCGCTCAAACGCCCTTTTAAAGCAGGCAGAAAGGTAAAATTTTTAGAAAAAGAAGACAGACTTTTTACTTTTAACGAAGTGGCGTCGTTAAATTTTTTAACAAATCCCGAAGTTTTATTTTTTTGATTTAATTCCAATATGCCGTCCGACGCGGCGGCAAGATAGGAATTGCTCAGGCTTATCCCGCGGTATTTTATAAAATTGTTAAAATAATGAATTTCGACCGCTTCCGATTTAAAAATCTTCCGCAATTTTAATTTTTTAGATTTTATCAATATATAGGGCATATCATATTTAAAATATATGCCGCTGTTTTTATATAAAAACGGTATGGGATTAGGTTTTTTATAAGCGGTTAGCTCAAATTTTTTTAACTTTAATAAAATATTTTTATCGGCATCGTCTAAGCTTAAATTGCCTTCCGTTATTTTTAATTTGTCTAAAGACGCCGAAACAAAAGAACCGGGATGTTTCTCGAAAATAGTTTTTATGACCGAATCGATATTTTTAAAATTATCGAACCGGCCGTTTTTTATTAATATATTAACTTTAGGGTCTATTATATTAATTTTATAAATAATTATTTTTCGTTGAAAAATATTAAACGGACCGAACGTTATATTAATGCGTTTAACTTTTGCGAAATTTTTAATATTTAAACCGTAAAGGCTTATTTGAGGAGAAAAAACGGAAAATTTTATTTTTTCTATAGTCGTATTTTTTTTTAGAACGGAGGAAATATATGCGGATAAATAGTTTTTAGCCTTCAAAGCAAAATAAGGCGACGTAATGAATAAAACGGCGCTTGCGGAAATTACGGCCGAGAAGAGTAAGAGGATTAATAAATAAATTTTAAATTTCTTTTCATATTTTTTCATCTATAAATTTATAGCCTACGCCTCTTATGGTTTCTATAAATTTAACCGATTCGTCTATCTCGATATTCGACCTCAATCTCCTGATGTGGACATCTACCGTCCTCGGTTCGACGAATGAATTGTTTCCCCAAACATTATCCAGCAGTTTTTCCCGCGAAAAAACATCTCCGGCATAAGTCATTAAAAAGATAAGAATTTTAAATTCTATAGGGCTGAGTTTTATCTCGTTATTTTTTACCGTTACGCTGTGTTTGCTAATGTTTACGGCGATATTTTTAAACATATACCCGCCCGATGCCTCACTGCTTTGCTTATTATTAACTTTAGCGGCGGGCATTCTTTTTAAAATAGCGCGGACGCGGGCAAGGAGTTCATTTACGGAGAAAGGCTTGATAATATAATCTTCGGCGCCGGCTTCGAAACCTAATATTTTATCTACTTCTTCCTGTTTTGCCGATAAAAATATAACGGGAACGCCCGACAAGCTGGAATCCTGTTTTATTCTTTTGCAAACTTCGTAACCGCTGATATCTGGGAGCATAAGGTCCAGGATTATAATATCGGGCTTAACGACCTCGGCAATTTTAATGCCGTCGAATCCGTTAAATGCAAATTCGACGTTATAACCTTCTTTTGCAAGATTATATTTTAAAAGTTCTACGAGATCGGATTCGTCGTCTATTACAAGAATATTGACTTTGCTCATAATAAATAATACAACATAAAAATCCGGTTCTGTCAAGCCGAAATCCGGAAATATTACCTTACTTTGCTTTTTGCAATATTGCCTTTAGAATTGTTTTGTTTTTTTGCGTAGCCGTGCCGCGGCGGATAATTCCGGCTGCCGGCTGCGGCCGATGTCCTTTCCCCATATATTTTCCTGCTTCCCTGCCTTTGAGGCAATGGATTACGGGGTTCGGCGGCAGGCATATTTGCGGGCGGAACAAAGCTGTCGAATAAAACCTTTGGTATCTCGCGTTTTATAAACCTCTCAATTTCTTTCAGGTAGCGAAGTTCTTCCTTGTCTACTAAAGAAATAGCTTTTCCGCTGCTGCCGGCGCGCCCGGTTCGCCCTATGCGGTGAACGTAATCTTCAGCCGCGTTAGGCAGTTCAAAATTTACGACATGCGGCAGGCGGTCGATATCTATTCCTCGCGAAGCCACGTCGGTGGCGACAAGCGCCGTTACCGAACCGTCTTTAAACTGTGCCAGAGCCTTAATACGCGCAGGCTGGCTTTTATTTCCGTGTATAGCGGATGCCGAAATTCCGTCCGCGGCCAGTTTATCGGCAAGGCGGTTAGCGCCGTTTTTCGTGCGGGTAAAAATCAATACCTGTTTCCATTTATGATGCTTGATAAGATGCGACAAGAGATGGCTCTTCAAGCGCTGGGAAACTAAATGGACGCTCTGGTCCACTAATTCCGAAGCTGCATTGCGTTTTGCGCCTTCTACAAAAACCGGATTATGAAGTACGGAGGCTGAAAGGGTCTTGATTTTTTCGGAAAAAGTTGCCGAAAATAATAAGTTCTGCCGTTGTTTAGGCAGAAGCGCGATAATTTTTTTAATATCGACTATAAATCCCATATCCAGCATCCTGTCGGCTTCGTCCAGCACGAAGATTTCGACGCCTGATAAATCAACTGTTTTTTGTCCTACGTGGTCAAGCAGGCGGCCGGGAGTCGCCACTAATATATCAACGTTACGGCGCAAGGCTTTTATCTGAGGCACTATGCTCATTCCTCCGAACACCGCCGTAGATTTTAACGGAAGATATTTTCCGTATGTTTTTACCGATTCTTCTACCTGTGCGGCAAGTTCGCGCGTCGGCGCCAGAACTAAACAGCGCGGTCTGCCGGAGCGGGAAACCGCAGCGGGTTTTTCTGCGAGCAGGTGGAGTATCGGAAGCGTAAAAGCCGCCGTTTTACCGGTTCCGGTCTGTGCGCCGGCCAGCAGGTCTGACCCCGACAATACCGCAGGAATAGCTTTGGCCTGAACGGGGGTCGGATTTTCGTATCCTGCATCGGCGATAGCCTGCATTACAGGTTTTGACAATTTTAAATCTTTAAAACCGATTTCCTTATTGATTTCCTTATTTACGTTATCGGATAGTTTAGGCGATTCCGCAGCATAATTTTTTTTGTTCTTGAACATTTTTAGACATTCCTCCATTGTGAGTTTAAATTATTATACAAATTAACACTGCATCTAGTTTTCGAGGAATATTTACAGGAATACCGGGGTTTAACTTTAACAATGTCGATAATGTATGTTTTATTATACGATTATTTTTTAAAATAATCAAATTTTTTATTTAATTTATTTATCTTTTAATTTTTAATTTAATTTTAAATGCCGAATCTTTTAATTTTTCTTTAACTTCTCTTTCTATAAACAAGCTGATCTTATAAATATAATAAATTATTTTATTCTTATATAAATAAAGCCTGTAATTTTCTCTTTTAACAGCGCCGAATCTTTGTTTATATTCTTCTCCGCCCTTGAGAAAATCGAATTCTTCGTATTTTTTGCCTATAGCCTCTTTTATAATATAATAAGTTAAAACTATGCCCGGATGAAAATTGGAATATTCCGGGTCGAATCCCGGCAGATATACCTGCCTTTTATTTCCGGAATCGAAACAAACCGCCGATGAAATAATCTTTTCTTTGCCGCCACAGCCGCCGTTTGTTTTTTCGTTAAGCGCCAGAAAAGACAGCGCAATTTTATTTTTGTTATATAATACGGTAAATAAATCCGTAAAAAAATTTTTTATTTTTTATTATAAAATACCCCTTTTTTTCCTTTTTCGTTCCATCTTTTTTGGTGCAGGTCGAAAAAACAGTTTAAATATTCCTTAAATAAAGATTTATCTACAGCCGAAGAACCTATGAATCCGATATTATTTTTTTCCGCTTTTTCGACCCTGTTTAAAATATTATATCTTTGCTTAGAGTTAAAACGCTTCATGTAGCCGTCCATATTGTCCGGCAGATTAAAATAATAGCAGTCGCCGCTTTCTTTATAATTCAATTTTAAACCGTAATGCTCGGAAACGCTTTTTTTAATGCCGTTAAGCAGTTCACCTGAAACCTGTCTCATGTAAATTATATCCGCTATTTTATTATTTGTGATTTCCCCGAATATTTCGGAATAAATTCTTTCTTTATCGGCATCTTTTTTTACGATGATATCAAGATAATCGGAATAATCGCCGCTAATAAATATCAGCGATTTAAAAAACAAAAAAAATCTCTTCAGAAAAAAAGGGGCTAAAGCTTCTAATTCATGGGCATCGTTATAAACGGCTATTATAAAAAGACTGTTCTTGCCGCGCAAAAAATATTTTATCCAGAGAAAATTCCAGTCAAACGAAAGAAAAACGTTATCGTTCGGGCTTGATTTCAATAAATCGTTCCATTCGCTTTCGAGCTTTTTAAGTTCTTCTATACTGCGGATAATTTTTATCATTTCTGCGGTTAAGATTTAATTTTTTATTATACCATTTTTGCGGCATTTATAAAAAATTATTTTATAACCGTTTTAACTATGAATCAGTTAAGCCTTGATTGCCCATTGAAATAATAGTATTATATTTTATGATGAATTATCCGGTAATGCTATAAATTACATTTATAAGATTTAATTTAATTAAAAACAATTGTTTTTATGAGTATTATCAAAAAAATAAAGGGCAAGCCTTCTTTATCTAAATCGGATAAACTTCAGATATTGGCGATGCACGTTTTCTTTTTATTTCTGGTCTGCATCGTACTTTCCGTTTTTATATACGAAACCGTAAGCCTGAAAAAAACAGTCGTAAGACGCCTACAAGTCGCTTCAAAACTAACGGCTTCCGATGTATCTTCCGCAATTAAAACGCAAATAGACGCCCATTTCCACGACCTTAAATTTTTAAGAACTGATTTTTTAAATATAAACGATGGACATCTTACTCCTAACGCGCAAGCATTGCATGTTTTTAAGGATTTCAAGAAATATCATCCCGGTATTGCGGCCATTAACATTCTTAATCCGTCGATGGACAAAATAGTCTGGTCGAGTTACGGAAAAGACCTAAGTTTAAATATAAAAAAAATTATTTTTACTCCTTTATCCGGCTATCCAAACCGTTATATAGGAACGCTTTATTTTCAAAAAACCGATAATAGATGGGTTATACCCATGAACGAACGTATAGTCAATAAAAACGGCAAGACATTAGGCTTCGTCGGCTCTCCTTTCATACTTTCAAATTTTAATCTAATAAATACCCCGAAACCTCAGGC
>JAJZLA010000148.1 GCA_021803845.1 bacterium
ATGTTGTAAGAAATATCATAAATATCGATACGCATATAATCCGGCAGGAAATTTAAATATTTTACGGTATAATAATAAGCAAAACTTTTTACCTTTTTAGAAGTAAAAAAAATTTGAGGATAGTTTACAATTTTTTGAGTGTTTGTTACCGTGTTTTTTATTTCTATGTTTTTGCCGGACGACGGCAGTTTGGAGAGAACCCCCGTTTTGTAAACGCTCGAAACTATTTTTAAAATATAATTTTCCACGTTTTTGTTGTAATTCAAATAATAAAATTCGTCAAGAACGTTTTTGTTTAATTTTATTCCTAATTTAGACTCAAATATATTTTCCGTAATATTTTGATTTTCTTTATTAGGCTTGTGTTCGTCTTTATATGTTCTTGCTATGGAAAAAGCTTTTTTTATTTTCCTGTTTAAACTTGTTTTAATTTCGGGATAATACAGATAAACATTCGGACTTTCGGCTATTTTCTTTTTTAAAATTGCGTTGGTCGCTTTAGTATTAACGTATCTAAAATTTCTTTTGGCTATTATCGTTTTTGTAGCTATCTCTCCCGCTTTATACTTATTTTTTATAAATTCCAGACCGTTATAAAGCAGAAACGTCAATAACACCGAAGATATTAAAAGAATTATTAAAAGAGCGGAATAACGGCTTTTGATTTCAATAGAATTATTTTTTAAAAATTCTAAAAATTTAGTTCTTTTCATATGCTTTTATTATATCTCGGACTAATTTATGCCGCAGAACGTCTGTTTCGTCGAAATTTACCACTTCTATGCCGTTGATATTCTTTAAAATTTTGCTTGCTTTTATAAGCCCCGAATCTTTATTGGAAGGTAAGTCCGTCTGAGTAATATCGCCGTTCACCACTATCTTAGAGCCCGAACCTATTCTGGTAAGCATCATTTTCATCTGCTCGTTGGTAGCATTTTGCGCTTCATCGAGTATTATAAACGAGTTGTTTAAAGTCCTTCCTCTCATAAAAGCTATAGGAGCTATCTCTATAACATCGGTTTCTATAAGCCTCATAGCTTTTTCAAATTCCGCCATTTCATATAGAGCGTCATACAGCGGACGCAAGTACGGATTTATCTTTTGCGCTATATCTCCAGGCAGAAAACCTAATTTTTCTCCAGCTTCCACCGCCGGACGCGTCAAAATTATCCTGTCGAAAACTTTATTCTGAAATAAAGATATAGCGCAAGCCATTGCAAGATAAGTTTTTCCGGTTCCTGCGGGACCTATGCCGATAACTATGTCGCTTTTAAAAATTGCATCAGTGTATTTTTTCTGGTTTGGAGTTCTCGGAGTGATATTTTTCTTTCTTGGAGTTAGAAGAATAGACGGATATAAATGAGCGGCGGCGTTAATTTCCGGACTGCCTATTTTTAATTTTGCCAATCTTTTTAAATCCGCATCGGTTATAGCTTCGTTTGATTTAAACAGGTGCATCAAATCTTTTATAAAAAAACCGGCGGTACGTATATTCTTTTTTAATCCTTTAACGAATATCGTATTACCCCTGACTGACATATCGACGTCGAATTCGGATTCTATGAGACTTTTAATGCCGGAGGAAGGATTTGAAAATTTATTAAAAAGCTCTATATCTTCAAGCTCTATCTTCTCGGTATCGTTCTTTTCATGCTTTGTCAAGGCTAAAGAACCGCTTTCGGTCTTTAAGCGTTTATCGTCTCTGCGCAAATTTTGTTTTTTAATTACCTCTTAAAAAAATATACGAAAAATTATACAATATTACTTATATATTGTATAATTATAATAACTTAAAAAATTATCCGCTTATTTTGATTATAACATTATTGTCAAAAAAGTCAAAAAATAACTAACTGCGGCGTCGGAATTCAATTCAGGCACCGCCGCAAAATGGAACACAAAACGGAAACGGAATGGATTAAATGAACCTAAACAAAAAACATATATTTTTATTAACGGTCTTGATTGCGGTTTTGATAGCAGGCTCATATTTTTCGATGAAATTCATATTTTTTCCGTCGTCCGTTTCCGCAACGCGAAATAAACGAATAAAAATAAAAAAACCGAGTTTTAACCAAATTATGGGTATAAAAACGGTAAAACCTAAACTTTCCAAAACAATCGAAAAACTTACAAAAAAAAAGCGGACTATTAAAACTATAAATTTGAAAGTCTATAGACCTGATATAACTAAACCGCTTGATTGTACTAATCTTGACGTATTTCTTTGTACGGTAAAATATTTGCAATATTTAAAATATCTTCCCATTTCTTTAACGCCGGAAGGCAAATATAAGTTTGCATTCCCTTTGCAAAAAAAACTAAAAAAAATTGTTTATTCTTACGCTTGGAATGAACAAAATCCTTTTATCATCGGTTCTATTGCAAGATATCTTAACGAATCGGGCAGGGTTAAAGATTGGGGATACGACAGACCTGAAATAACGGACAAACTTTTATGCGAACTCGAAAAAAGCGCAGAAAAAAAACAATTCAACAAACAGCCGTGGGACTGGGTATTAGTTAAACAGTCAAAAACGAACGAGAAAGCCGAATTATACGAAAACGGCCGAATAATTTTTTATTTTCCCGTAAATACGGGAATATTGGGATTAACGCCTGACGGCACTTGGTATGTTTTTCTCAGAATGCCTTATACTACAATGAGCGGACTATTTCCGCTGCCTATTACTCATAAAACATATAAAGCTTTAAAATTACAACATTTCAAAAGAATTGAATATTTAAACGGTTATCCTGTAAAGTTAATCCATTATAGCGATTCCGGGATAAAATATATAGACTATTTTAACAAAAACATTGCTTTGCATTATATGCCACGAAAACATTACGGTTTTCCGCAATCCGCAGGATGCATCGAATTTCCAAAAATTGACGCTTATTTGTTATATAAACAGATAGGCTATGGAACAATAGTTACCGTAACAGGTTCTACTTTAAGCAAAAAAAATAATAATACGGTCAAGGTTCAAAAGGTTAACGTAAATATTAACGATGCCGCTAAAACTAATATAACCGCCCGCGCAAAACAACCTATAGAAAAACTAACTAGAAAAAAAATAAAAAGTTAATGTTTTTTAGCAATTAAGTTTTTTAATATATTAGCGGAATCATTTTTAAAAATTAACGAGGCGGCAAAGTAAATAATTAATCCGGCAGCTATGGAAATTAAAACTGCTAATAACTGGCCGTAATGCATCTTGTTTGAAGCCGATATTACTAATTCAACTACCGCCCCCATAACCGCACTTGCCGCTAACGTTTTTAGGAAAGATTTAAAAAAATTTATTCCTAAGCCTATACCTTTCTTACGATGCAGTTTTCTTAGAAGAAACAAATAATTAAAAATTAAAGAAATACTGGAAGCCAGCGCAAGTCCGTACACTCCCATTACCCGCATAAGAATAACCGCAAATACTATATTTATAAATAATGAAATTATCGCTGCGTTAACCGGCGTTTTTGTATCTTTCATGGAATAAAAAACAGGAACCACCGTTTTTAACAGTGCCGACGCCCACAAGCCTACTATAAAAAAGAGAAGAACTCCCGCCGTTTTTTGCGCGTCCTCGGCATTAAACAGACCGTGCATATATATTAATTTTACCAGCGAACTTCTCAAGAGTATTAAGCCTATACTTGACGGTATTATTATAAAAAACATAAGGGAAGACGCAAAATTAAAAGCTCCATCAACTTCATCCATGTTATTTTTTGCAAACGAAGCGGAAAGCGTAGGAAAAATAGCCGTCTGCATGGCTATCGCAAAAACTCCGAGAGGAAACTGATAAAGCCTGTCGCCGTAATAAAGATAAGATATGCTTCCCGAAGGAAGAAAAGAGGCAAGAAGCGTATCGAAAATAAGATTAAGCTGAATTACCGCCATACCGAATAGCGAAGGGGTGAGCAGTTTAAAAACGGTCTTTACGTCCGGGCTTTTAAAATTAAACTTGAAACCGAGTCGTATTTTCTTTTTTTTAATATAATAAATCTGGGATGCAAGCTGAAGTGCTCCTCCTATCATAACACCCGTCGCAAGCGCAAAAATAGCCGGATGAAAAAACCGTCTTAAAAAAACTGCCGATAAAATAAGCGCTATATTTAATATTATCGGATACATTGCACCGGGAGCGTAAGAACCGTGAACGTTTAAAGCTCCGGATAGAAAGGCGGTAAGTCCTATCAAAAAAATATACGGGAACATGACCTTGGTCAGAATAACCGCGAGATGAAGCTCAAAAGGCTTATCCAGAAAGCCCGGAGCGGTAACGGCCACAAAAACAAACGAAAATAAAAATCCCATAAACGAAAGGAATAAAAGGATAAAAAAAAGTATCGCGAAAACGGTTTGAAAAAAATTTTCTGAATTTATTTCGTTTTTTTTGACTAAACTTTCCGAATATACGGGAATAAAAGAAGCGGATATCCCTCCTTCTCCAAAAAGTCTCCTGAACAGATTAGGTATCCTGAATGCTACGAAAAACGCATCCGTCGTGATTCCTGCGCCAAAAAAGTATGCAATGCAAACGTCTCTAAGTAAACCCAGAATCCTGCTTATTAAAGTAAAAAACGAAACTACGGATAAATTTTTAATTATCTCATGGTTTCGTAATTTTAAAGACATTATTAAGTATTAAAGATACTTTTTAATTAAAATTTCCGCTATCTGCACGGCGTTTAGAGCCGCTCCTTTTCGCACGTTGTCGGCTACTACCCATAAATTCATGCCGTTAGGAACGGAAAAGTCCTTTCTTATCCTGCCGACATATACTTCGTCGTTTCCTGCGACGTTAGTCTGGTAAGGATAACGCTCTTCTGGATTTTCGCTTAATACGTCGTCTATAATTTTAACTCCGTTAGTTTCGGAAAGCATTTTCTTTATATCTTTAATATCGAAATTTTTTTCCGTTTCGATATTAACGGATTCGCCATGCGAGAAGAAAACCGGAACTCTCACAGTAGTTGCAGACACGCCTATATTATCGTCGTGCATTATTTTACGGGTTTCGTTTACCATTTTAATCTCTTCTTTGGTGTATCCGTCGTCTGCGAAAACATCGATTTGAGGAATACAGTTAAAAGCTATCTGCACCGGAAATTTTTCCGGAAATATATCGCCTTGAGCATTTATAATGCCGGCTGTCTGGTAAAAAAGTTCGTCCATGGCTTTTTTGCCGGCTCCGGAAGTGGACTGATACGTCGAAACGACTATTCTTTTTATTTTATATTTGTCGTGAATCGGTTTAAGCGGAACAAGCATCTGAATAGTCGAACAATTCGGATTTGCGATTATATTTTTTTTAGAATAATATTTTATA
>JAJZLA010000149.1 GCA_021803845.1 bacterium
GAATCCGAAATACATAATACTGCCGTAGATAAGGGAATGAAAGCGCTTAGAGAATCGGCAAAAGAAAAATTTTTAGAAGGGATTACTTCATTGGAGGAGATAATTCAATATTTGGATTCGAATAATAATATAGATATATAATTTGAAACGCTTGACATTAATCATTAATATTATTATTATTATGCTATATATTATTAGTAAAAATATTAAATATAATTAAAATATATCGACGTATATAAAAGGAGCTGCATATGCCTTCCATAGCAGATTTATTAAAAACCACGGTGGATCAAGGCGCTTCCGACCTTCATATAGCCGCAGGTACTCCTCCGCAAATAAGATTAAGGGGGTCATTGGTTCCTTTAAATTTTCCCGTTCTCAGTCCTGCCGATACGCAGGGACTTTGTTACGGTATTATTACCGATCTTCAGAAGAAGAAATTCGAAGAAACCCATGAACTCGATTTTTCTTTCAGCCAGAAAGGCGTTTCGAGATTCAGAGGCAATTTATATTACGACAGGAGTTCGATTGCAGGCGCGTTCAGGGTTATACCGCATGAAATTCCCTCTATCGACAATCTTGGTCTTCCCCCCATGGTTAAAGAAATTATTAAGGCGCCGAGAGGTCTCGTTCTAGTCACTGGTCCTACCGGTTCCGGGAAAACATACTCTTGCGGGGATGATAGACGCTATTAATCAGACGAGGCATGAACATATTATTACTATCGAAGATCCTATCGAGTATGTTTTCCCGCATAAGGGATGTTTAGTCAACCAGAGAGAGATAGGCCAGGATTCAAGCAGTTTTTCGGAAGCTTTAAAGCATATTTTAAGGGAAGACCCCGATGTCGTTCTCGTCGGCGAAATTAGAGATATGGAGACTATGGAAGCCGCCCTTACAATAGCCGAAACCGGGCATCTTACGTTCGGAACGCTTCATACAAACTCTGCTGTACAAACTATAAGCAGGATTATAGACATATTTCCTCCGAATCAGCAGCCCGAAGTAAGATCGTCGCTTTCTCTTTCGCTCGTCGCCGTTCTTTCCCAGACCCTTATTCCAAGAATTGATACTCCGGGCAGGATTCTGGCTGCAGAATTAATGATTCCCAATGCCGCTATTAGAAACTTAATTAGAGAAAATAAAATACATCAAATATATTCCCAGCTTCAATTAGGGCAGGAAAAATACGGCATGCAGACTTTGAACCAGGCTCTTGCTTCTTTAGTGAATAAAAAAATAATAAGCGAAGAAGATGCATATAACAGGTCATCCGACGTGGAGGAACTGAAACAGGCTATAAATTCAGGGCTAATGTCTAAAGGAGGATTGAATACGGCACCAAATAAGCCTTTTAATGTTTCAGACGCTTCATTAGAAAAAAACGGCATTGATTCAGGCAACCCTTTTTCCGGAATAGATTTTAGTAATTTATAATTGGAGAAACTTTTAAAATGGCGACTTATCAGTGGAGAGGAAAAAAGCATTCAGGAGAGTATGTAAGCGGCGAGATTGCCGCAGATAACAATGAGCAGGTTATAGAAGCTATAAGAAAGATGGATGTTTTTCCTATAAGCATAAAGAAAAAAAGTGATTTTTTTACTTTAAGCCTTCAGGGAAACAAAAAAATCGGTCCTAATACAAAAATAAGCGATAACAACTTGATAGTTTTTACTAGGCAGTTTTCATCGCTTATAGAATCGGGAGTTCCCATACTGCAAGGCCTTTCCATAATGGTTGAACAGCAGAAAAATAAAGAGCTGAAAGGTATTCTTACAAAGATAAAAGAAGGAATAGAAAGCGGCGCCTCTTTATCGGACAGTTTGAGAAAATTTCCGAAAGTTTTTAACGACCTTTACGTTAATTTAGTCGAATCAGGCGAAAAGGGAGGAGTATTAGACAGAGTTTTCAAAAGATTATCGGTTTATTTTGAAAAAATATTAAAATTAAAAAGAAAAATAAAAAGTGCAATGATATACCCTATAGTAGTTTTAAGCGTTGCAGTAGGCGTAATTATAATACTAATGACTTTCGTAATCCCCGTTTTTGCCAGTCTTTTTGCAAGCGTAGGCGCTAAGCTGCCTGCTCTTACAAGGGATGTAATAGATTTTTCTAATTTTATGAGGGCGTATATACTATATATTATTATTGCATTAGGCATTTTAATATTTGCTTTTAAAGCATACGGAAAAAAGGAAAACGGAAAGCGCAATATCGACAGGATGATGCTTAAGATACCCGTTATAGGCATTCTGCTAAAAAAAGTCGCTATAGCAAGATTTGCCAGAACGCTTTCGACGATGGTAGAAAGCGGCGTGCCGATACTGGCGGGATTAGAAATAGTTTCTAAGACAAGTGGCAATAAGATAATAGAAGAATCTTTAATGCGGACGAAAGACGAGGTTTCTTCAGGTTCGCCTTTAAGCTTGGCATTAAACAAAACCAACCTTTTTCCTCCCCTTGTGATACAGATGATTACCGTCGGAGAAAAAACCGGAAATCTCGATTCTATGCTTGCAAAAGTAGCCGATTATTACGATGAAGAGGTCGATAATGCCGTTAATAATCTCACGCAGATGTTGGAGCCTGCGCTTATCGTATTTCTGGGCATTGTAGTAGGCACGCTTGTAGTAGCCATGTATTTACCGATATTTAATCTGGGAAAAGCCATTAAGGGATGAAAAAAATTAATGAAGGAGATTTTAAAAATTTATACAACAAATTAAAATTTGCAATAACTTTTAGAATTTTAGCCTTTTCTTTAATCGTCCTGTCATACGTCATCCTTAATTATAAAGATATAATTCATTATTCCGTCTTTATATATTTTTTTACCCTCCTTGTAATATTTATAACTATTCTTTATTATGTAATTTTGTTTTTTTTTAGAAAAAAAGGCAATTATAAATTTTTGGTTTTTTTTGGTTTTTTCCAGTTATCGTTAGATTTTTCAGTTATATCGCTATTAATCATATTAAGCAGCGGTTTAAACGATAAGTTTATATTTTTATATTATCTTCTAATTATTATCGCGGGATTTATTTTTTTAAAATCGGGAGTTTTAATATACGGCATTGCTTCGACCTTAGCTATAGGGTTGTCGGCCGATCTTCATTATTATTTCGACATAGGCAGCCATTATTATTTTTTATATAATCCCGATAAGCTTTTATTTATTACGAGCACCAATATACTCGGTGTTTTAATATTTACATGGCTTTTTTATCGTTTCTCCGGAGAACTCGGCAATTTAAGCAATAAAATAATAGAAAAAGATGAATTTATAAAAAAATCTCAAAATTTTAACAGAGAGCTGTTTAACTCTTTTTCGCAAGGGATTATCGTTATAGACGAAAATTTTAATGTAGTTTTTATAAACGAATCGGCGGTTAAAATCGTTAATCTGGATTCGGAACGAAATTTTAAAAATAAAACAGGAATTCTTTATAATTGCGGTGTCAAGATAACGGATATTTTTGACAATTTTCCCATAAACATCTTTTTGAAAAAAGAAAAAAAAGATGGGAACAGGTTTGAAATTAACCATAAAAATACTGTTTTAGGTTTTGCCGTTACCGAGCCGGCAGGCGATGCGCGCAAAATAGGAAATTATATTCTGCTTTTCAAGGATATAACTTATTTAAAAGAATTAGAAACGGAATCTAGAATCAACGAAAGCCTTAAAACCGCCGGTAAATTTGCAGGCTGGCTCGCCCATGAAATAAGAAATCCCCTTTCGGCTATAAATACTTCCGCTTATGTTCTAGATTCTAGATATTCGGATATTAAAGAATCAGACCATAAAAGATTGATAAATATAATTAAAACCGAATCCGACAGGCTTAATAATCTAGTAACTGATTTTTTAGGATTAATAAAAACAAAATCAACGGCGGCAAACGGCAATTTTGAAAATTTTAATTTATATCAGCTTATAAATGAGATAATATTAAAATATACCGGCGGCACAGGAGTGAAAATTCATAACTCCGTCGGCAAAGAAGAAAAGATGTATTCGGAAAAAAATAGAATTGTTCAGGTATTTTCAAATTTAATTCAAAATGCGGTGCAATCGGTCGAAATAAGCATGTCGAATTCAATAAAAGAAAATAAAAAAAAAGGAATCGTAAGGATAGGGGCTAAAAAGGAAAAAAAAACGGAAGAAAAAAATTTTATTTCTATAACCGTGGCTGATAACGGAGAGGGTATGGACAATTTTATCCTCAGAAATGCTTTTAAACCTCTTTTTTCCACTAAAGAAAACGGTTTTGGACTCGGATTGTCGATAGTTTATTCCGTAACCGAAAGCCTTGGGGGAGACGTAAGCATGGTCAGCAGAAAATCTATAGGAACTTTAATTAAAATAAATATACCTGTAAAATGAAAAATAAACAGAGGATATTAATAGTCGACGACGAAAAATCTATTCTCGAATCGCTTTCTATACTTCTTTCAATAGACGGCTATGAGGTCTTTACGGCGCAGAGCGCAAATGCCGCTATAAAACTTCTAAAAACCCAAATTTTTAATCTGATAATTTCAGACGTAAGAATGCCGGAGATGTCCGGAATGGATTTAATAAAGCATATAAAAGGGGAATATAAAGAATCTGCTTTAAATTACGGCAAAATTCCGGTTATATTAATGACTGCGTATTCCGATGTCAAAATAGGCATAGAAGCTATAAAAATAGGCGCTTTCGATTATCTTACCAAACCTTTTGACAATGAAGAGTTCAGAATAGTAATTAAAAATGCACTGGATTATTTTTCGGTTTTAGACGAGCTTAACGATTTAAAAAAAACAGGGTTTTTAAGAGGCGGCATTATAGGTTCTTCAAAAGCCATAAACTCGGTTCTTAACGATTTGAACCGCGTCTCTAAAGGTTTTACCACTATACTCCTCACCGGAGAGTCCGGAACAGGCAAAGAACTGGCGGCAAGATTAATTTACGAGATTTATTCTAAAAATTCTTACGATTCAAAAAAGATACCTTTCGTTCCGGTAAATATTGCGGCAATTCCGGATAATCTCGTAGAAAGCGAATTGTTCGGTTATTCCAAAGGGACTTTTACCGGAGCGGAAACCGATAAAACCGGTTTAATAAAGTATGCCGACGGAGGCATACTTTTTCTGGACGAAATAGGCGATCTGCCTATGCAGGTTCAGGTTAAGCTGTTGAGGATTCTTCAGGAAAAAACATACAGGAAATTAGGCTCAAACAAAGAAGAGTCTCTGAGCGTTAAAATAATAGCCGCTACAAATAAAGATTTGCCTGCTTTAATATCTGCGGGGAAATTCAGGGAAGACCTTTATTACAGGTTGAACA
>JAJZLA010000150.1 GCA_021803845.1 bacterium
TTTTAACTTTTTTACCGTATATATTTATCATCTTACTTTTTTAACAATTTTTAAATTTTACGTTTTAATTAAGTTAAGCATTGCTCAGAATGATTATATCAGATAAAAGAATGCCCCGCAAATTACGAAATTTTAATTTGCGACGGGGACAGAATTGAATTCTGTCCCTTTATTTATTTGGTTATCCGACGTCTTTTCCCTATCTTTACAAAAATAACATAAAAATATAAAATATTTACTATGATAAATCTTTATAATCCGCAAAATTTTACGTCTTTATTCTCTATTTTGCTTACCGCTTTTCTTCTTGGGATAGTACACGGATTTACCCCCGACGAGCATACATGGCCTATTACTTTCAGTTATTCGATAGGCAGTTACAGCACTAAAGGAGGATTCAAAACCGGGCTCCTTTTTTCGCTTGCATTTACGTTTCAGAGGGCAGTCGCGTCCGAACTTGCATATTTTGCGCTTGGAAAAATTTTAACCAAACCGGACGTAATTCCGGTCGTATATATATTTGTAGGAATAGTTATGTCGTTTGCCGGCGCATACGTAATCGGGCTCGGCGAAAATTTTGAGTTATTCGAAAAATTGGAAAAAATATTTATACGGTTTTTAAAAATTAAAACATTAAAAGAAGAACATTCCGATAGTCCCGACGGGAAATCAAAGCCCATCCCTATATATATGGTTCTTTTGCATGGATTTATCGCCGGATGGGGAACGGGAGCATTTGCGATAATAGTTTATACCGTTCTCGCTCCGAAAATGCCCAACGAATATACGGGTTTTCTGCCTGGACTTCTGTTCGGCCTCGGAACTATGGCGACGCAGATAATAATAGGCATGTTTGCGGGAAGGTTTATGGAAAAACTTAAAATCCCCAAAAAAGGCATTCAGTACATCGCGAGAAGAACGTCCGGCATGACTCTTTTTTGGGGCGGATTGGCATTCGTTCTTGCGGCGATAATGGAATTAACTTTTCCGAAACTTATACAGTGGGGTTTTATAACTCCGATAAAGGTTCACAACCTCCACAATCTCGGAGTAGGATTCTTTTTGGTTATTTTTATAATTTTATTTATACTTACGGTATCTTTTGTTAAATCATTGAAATACGTAAAAAATAACGGCTCTCAATTTATTTAATTAATCCTTTATATTTATTTTTTTGCTTTCAAAAATATCTTTATTATAAATAGCAAAATACTTCTTAACTCTTTTATAATACCCGTAATAGAAATCCGAAAACAGGCGGTTGGTGCTTTCATCGGCATTAAGTTTAAATTTAATTTTTCCGTTTTCGGTTTTCGTAAAACTTAAAGTCCGATAAGCTAAAGTAGGACCGACGTTGTAAGCAAAAAGGGCAAGCTTTAAATTTTTAAACTCGTATAGCAGGCTCAATAAATATCTTGCACCTATTTTAATATTTAAAGAAGGATTGTATAAATAATTTACCGGAAGATATTCTATATATTTAGTATTATAATTATACTTTTTAGATTTTATTCCGTATTTCTTGATTAAATAAAGTCCGGTTATCGGCTTAATCTGCATAAGTCCGACGGCGCCGACGTCTGAATAAGAAAAATTATTAAAAGAACTTTCGACCCTGATAACCGCCAAAATAAGAGCCGGATTTATTTTATATTTTTCCCCTAAGTTAAAAATAAGGTTCGAGACCTTCTTTTCTTCGGATACCGGCAGTCCGGAATTAAACGATTTAATAATCTTAAAAACCCTTATTTTTTCGTAATCAATGCGTATTTTTTGCTTAAGAAGCTTCACGTCCTGCCGTTCTTTCATGTAGCCGTAATACATTGGCATAACATAAAAATAAGATAAAAAAGCCGCGGAAATAAGAACCGAAAGAAGCAAAAAATAGGGCAAAAAATATTTAAATTTTATTTCGGCTATTAAATTTCTTAAGCTGTTTTTTAATTTCAAAAATAATTTTATAATTTTTTTCAAAATTTACTCCAAAATCAATAAAATTCATCTAAAAAATACATATTTTATACATAAATAAATAGTTTTAAACTATTTTATATTAAAAATATACCATAAATGAAATATAAAAGTCAAATTTCGCTATTTTTTCCTCTTTTTTAACTCTAAAACCCTCGTTTTTATTAAAATAAACCGTAAACAATTAAATTTTTTTTATGTTAACGTAAAAAAGATTTTCTTGCCATTTATTTTAAAAAATGGTAAATTTAAAAACATCGGCCTTTTTGTTTTATATATTCATGAACGCTCGTCGTATTTAATTTTTAATTATGGTTTAGAACTTAAAATCAATTTTAACGTTTAATTTAAGGAGAAAAAAAATGGCTGATCAAACAAAAATGGCTATCATTTCTATTCACGGAACGCTGGATATGGCATACCCTCCGCTGATTCTCGCGTCCACGGCGGCAACGCTTGATATCGAATCTGCAATATTTTTCACGTTTTACGGATTGCAGATACTCAAAAAAGATGCGGGAGATTCTTTAAAAGTCGCTCCGCTTGGAAATCCTGCTATGCCTATGCCGGTTCCTAATATTATTGGCGCGCTCCCGGGCATGACGGCAATGGCTACTTCTATGATGAAATCCATGATTAAGAAAAACGGCGTGGCATCGGTTCCCGAACTTATATCGTTATGCCAGGAAACAGGAGTAAGGCTTATTGCATGCCAGATGACTATGGATCTTTTCGGTTTCAAAAAGGAAGATATGATAGACGGATTAGAATATGCCGGCGCCGCTACTTTTATGGAATATGCGGCTAACTCGCAAATCCATCTTGCTTTTTAATTTTTTAAACCGCCGAAAGCACAAACGAAAGCCTAAAGGCAAACCGCCAAATTCTCTACGGCTCCCGAAATTATGCGGGAGCCTCTATTTGTCAATTTTTATTGACATAATCGGTAAAATTAATTATAATAAAAAAAGAATATTATATATATGTATATATAAATATTTCTATGCAATTAATTTTAAGGGTATCAGCGCAAAACTATTATGAATGAAATTAATATCGGGGAAGAATATAAAACCGAAGCCGAACTTCTAAAAACGCTCGGACACCCTATAAGACTTAAAATAATTGAGGTTCTGGTAAGCAATAAATCCTGCGTTAAAAATATATGGGAATCTTTGAGAATTTCTCAGGCTACGGTTTCTCAGCACCTTATATCCCTTAAAAACAAAGGCATAGTAAGCTGCAAGAGGGACGGCGTCATGATGTGCTACGAACTTAACGACAAAAGAATAGAAAAAATATTTAAAGACTTAAAAGAATTCGGCAATCACGACAAAAACATTCCAAAAAAAGAAAAATCTATATTATTAAATTTACCTAAATAAAATAAAAAATAAAACTAATATATACAATTCTTAATACGATAAATATATAATTATTAATATATATGAATATGAATAAAATATATAAAAGCAAAAAGGTTATTTTTACGGTATTTTTGTCGGCTGCACTGCTTCTGCCGTTAATGCCGTCAAAATTTTCAAAAAGCGCATTTGCTTTTAAAGCGGCTATTGAACCGAATATATCAATAAATCAGGCGTTTATATATGCGTTAAAATACAACAAAATGCTAAGATTGGAAAAAATTAAACTTAACGGCGCCGGATATGAGAAAAATGAAGCTATGAGCGGTTTTTTTCCAAAAATTAATTTCGACGAAATTTATATGAACACCGATAACCCTTTATATGCTTTCGGAAACGTTCTGAATCAGAGAATATTGACCAATCAGAACGTTCAATCGTATTTCAGTCCAAGTTTTTTAAATAATCCGGGGATTATACATAATTTCGAATCGGAGTTTTCAATAGAACAGCCGATATTTATGGGCGGAGAAATATACTTTGGATATAAAAGGGCTCAACTTCATATGCAGTCTGTAAAAAAAGGATTAAGCGAAACTAAGCAGAAAGTTTTATACGGCGTAGCAAAGGCATATTATTCCGTTATACTGGCTAAAAAATACGTCAACCTGATGAAAAGCATGCTGAAAACGGCAGAAAATTATAAAACGCTTTCCGAAAATTTATTTAAAGCCGGACAGGTGGTATCTTCCGACGTATTAAGGGCAAAAGTAGAAGTTGCAAAAATGAAAGAAAAACTCGCGTCCGCCGAAAAAAATTACAGGCTGGCAAAATACTTTTTAAATATAACGATAGGGCTTCCTATAAATTCTAACTACGCAATTACAAGCAAACTAAAAAATAGTCCGTTAAGAAAAACAGTTAGTATTTCATCTATGCAAAAAACGGCATTTAGAAAAAGACCGGATTATAAAGCGCTTCTGCTTAACAAAAAAAATATGGAATTGGGCGTCAAATCTGCTTACGGTAAATTTTTGCCCAAGTTAATGGCCGGATACGATTATTTCAGCAACGGACCGGCTATACATCCGGACGATTCCTACAGCTATGCTTTTACCGTCATGCTGCATTTTAATATTTTTTCCGGGCTTTACGACTATAATAATTTGCAGAAATCTAAAAGTTCATACAACACGATGCTTGAATACCAGGGGCTTTTAAAGGACAAAATTAAAATGCAGGTTAGACAAGCATATTTGCAGTATAAAACAGACTTGCTTAACGCCGACGTCGCCAAGCTTGCCGCATTAAATGCCAAGCAGACGCTTAGAATTACGACTAACAGGTACAAAGCAGGCATGACGACCTTAATTAATTTAGACAGGACGCTCGACGAATATAAGGCCGCTAAATTAAATTATCTAAACACGTTATTCAAGCTCAATACCGATAAATATTATATAAAACTCGTCACCGGAACGCTGTAAAATATGCAGCATAATTATTTCAAAGATATACTCGCGATAGCGTTATAAATATGATATAATATTAATAAGATTAGGATTAATTAAAATAAAATACGACGCATTAAAAAGTTATAAAAGGAGGAAAAGAGCTATTATGCCTATATACGAATATGAATGTAAAAAATGCGGAAAAATATTTGAAGTTTATCAGAGACTCAGCGATAAAGCGGAGGATATAAAATGTCCGATATGCGGCGCAGAAAAACCGGTCAAAAGAGTCAGCTCATTCAGCAGCTGCGGCAGCGGATACGATTCCGGGTATGGATCGTCCGGCGGTTCGTGCGGAAGCGGCGGATATAGCAGCGGTTTCGGCTGAGCATAAATTCGGGCGGTTCGCCTGAATTAATTTTTAAGTTTTGAGTTTTGAGATATTTTAAGCCTAAAAAGACAAAAAGTTTCACGTCTTTTTAGGCTTTTTTGTTTATACTACACCTAAATCTGACACATCCTATGTTATTTTATTAA
>JAJZLA010000151.1 GCA_021803845.1 bacterium
TTGGCGCAGGATTCGGCTCGGTATTAGCGACATATTTGGGTTTGCCCGTGCCGGACAGGCGGACGATGCTGGTCGCAGGCATAGGAGCAGGCATAGGAGCTATTTTTAAGTCTCCGCTTGCAGGAGCTATGTTTGGAGTAGAAGTTCTGTATTCCGAAATGGATTTCGAGGGCGGGGCGCTAATGCTTTCTATTATCGCGGCTATCGTCGGATATTCCATTTACGCATATTTTTATGCAGGTTTTAATCCGGTCGTCAGGACGCCTATGTTTACTTATACAAGGCCTATTACATTATTCTTTTATGCTGCGCTTGGTATTTTTTTGGCTTTTGCGGGGCAGTTTTACGTACGTTTTTTTTATTACATTCACGATGTTTTTAAAAAGATAAAAATAAAACCTCATTTTAAGCCTATGATAGGCGGTGCCGTAGTAGGAGTCATAGCTTATTTTTTTCCGGAAATTATGGGTGTAGGTTACGGATGGCTGCAGCTTGCAGTGCTTGGAAAACTCGCTATAATAACTTTAATTCTTTTAGGATTTTTAAAGATAGTGGCAACGTCTTTTACTATAAGTTCGGGAGGCTCAGCCGGCGTTTATGCGCCGTCTTTGGTGATTGGCGGTGCTTTCGGCGGAGCCGCCGGAATGATTTTTCATATATTAATTCCTCATTTAATACTTTCTTCGGATATTGCGCCTTTTGTTCTTATAGGCATGGGAGGTTTTTTCGCGGGGGCAGCAAAGACCCCCGTCTCATCTTTGCTAATGGTTTCAGAAATGACCGGAAGTTACGGTCTTTTACCTCCGTTAATGCTTGTTTCGGCTATAACTTTTATAGTCAGCGGAAAAAGAAGCATATATAGAAGCCAGAAAAAAAACAGAATGGATTCTCCTGCGCATATGAAAGATTATTTAATTAAGCCTCTGCAGAGATATTCCGTAAGCGACGTGATGGAAAGCGGAGATACTGCAGCCGCTAAGCCTTTAGACCCGGATATGCCGCTGTACGAGATGATTAAAATATTTTTTTATTCAAATTTTTATATGCATCCGGTTATAGATAAAGAAGGCAAAATTGTCGGCATAGTTAAATACGATACCGTAAAAAATTTAATGATGACGTCGCCCGATGATTCAAGAACAGCGAAAGATTTAATGGATACATCCAGCCTCCCTAAAATTAGACTGACTGACACATTAGATATAGCCGTGCATAATTTTTTCAGAAAAAATACCGACGAACTTATAGTAGTTGATAAGGATAGCAGATATAAAGGTATTTTAAGGAAAAGAGACGTCGTACTTGCCATAGAAGAGGGGCAGAAATCGTCTTCTTCTTCGTCCGTTACGCCAAACGGCAGCTTAAATGCCGAAAAGACAAAGGATTAAATTTAAAATAATAAAAATAAAACAAAAAGGGTAAAACATTATGAAATGTGCTCTTTATTACAGCAATAAAGACATAAGAATTATAGAAAAAGATATTCCTAAAATAAACGACGACGAAGTGCTTATGAAAGTCAAGGCGAGCGGTATATGCGGCAGCGACGTTATAGAATGGTATAGAAGAGATAAAGTTCCGCTTGTCTTGGGGCATGAGGTAACCGGCGTTATAGTAGAAACAGGAAAAAACGTTAAAAAATATAAATCCGGCGACAGAATTTGCTCCGCGCATCATGTTCCCTGCAATACTTGCAAATATTGCCTTAGCGGGCATCAAACGGTCTGCGAAACCTTAAGAACTACAAATTTTGACCCAGGCGGATTTTCCGAGTATTTAAGGCTTCCGGAGATAAACGTTAAAAACGGGATATATCTTCTGCCGGATTCCGTCAGCTTTGAAGAAGGAACTTTTACGGAACCTCTTGCGTGCGTCGTAAGAGGACAGAGGCTTGCCGGCGTTAAACCTGCCGATACGGCGATAGTTTTCGGCAGCGGTCTTTCGGGACTGCTGCATATAAGTCTTTTAAGGGCAACAGGCGCAAGCAAAATTATAGCTGTCGATATTAATGAAAAGCGGCTTGAATACGCAAAAAAGTTTGGGGCGGATTATGTTTTTAACGCAAATAATTTCAATCCGGAAATTATTAAAGATATTAACGAAGGATTTCTATCGGATATAGTAATTTTATCTACAGGAGCAGATAGCGCAATATTACAGGGACTTAAATCCGTAAGACGGGGCGGAACCGTTTTGTTTTTTGGAGCGGCAAACGACGGAGCAAAACTCCCCCTTTCTATAAACGAAATATTCTGGAGAAGCGAAGTTACTTTATTAAGTTCTTATGCGGGGTCTATATTAGACCATAAAACTGCCTTAGAATTAATAAGGTCGGGAAGGATTAACGTTAAAGATATGATAACTAACAGATTCCATATTGAAAGCATTGTAAAAGGATTTGAACTGACGGCGCAAGCGCAGGATTCGCTGAAAGTTATAATAAATCCTTAATAACCCACACTGTCGGCCTTTGGACGATACGCATCCTATAAAAAGGAGGGGAGATTAATACCGTTTTCATTTTGACCTCCGATTAAAGCCTATGCAGTTATTGGAGAGATATTACATATCGCAGATGCCGCCTTTTTCTTTTTCGAGATAGCACATTACTATACCTGTAAGATATAAATCCGTAACGTATTCGGAAACCATCCTGTGCGTATTAAAATGGGGCGCAATGGAAGAAACAGACATTTTCATTATTTTTAAATATTCCGAATAGTTTTTATAATATAAATCTAATATATTGAATTCTAATTTTCCGTATATATCGTTTAAGTCCTGTAAATCGTCCGAATAGCTGAGATCGGTCCAAGCCGGTCTAGGACCTATGCCCCAGCCGTTAATTCCTTCGATACACGCTTCGAGCCACCAGCCGTCTAATACGCTGAAATTCGGAACGCCGTTAAGAGATGCTTTCATTCCGCTCGTTCCTGACGCTTCAAGCGGTCTTGTAGGATTGTTAAGCCACAAATCTACCCCTGCAAGTATAATATTAGCCTTATGAATATTATAATTTTCTAAAAAAGTTATTTTGATTTTTTTAGTTTTGGACGCGATATATTTTGCGGTATCGTGAATTGATTTTATCATTGCGAGTCCGTCGGCATCGGCTGGGTGGGTTTTGCCCGCAAAAATGAGCTGGATATTTCCTTTTTTTTCGGCAATGTTGATTAGTTTGTCAGGATTTGAAAGTATAAGATTATTTCTTTTGTAATGAGTTATTCTTTTAGCCATAGCTATTGTAAAATCTGCGGGTATAAAAGAAGAATCGGTTTCTGAATTTATCATTTCTATCAGCGTTTCTTTGCATAAAATATGCGTCTGCGCAAAGTCGCCGTCGGGAATGCAAGCCGCTCCCCTCAGCAGATCAGGGTCTTCTTCCCATCCTTTAATATATTTCGTATATAGCATTTTATGGTGAGGAGAAGCCCATTTGACGTGGTGTATTCCGTTTGTTACGTATTTTAGTTTGTATCCTTCGAATATCTGTTCTGAAACATACTTATGCTTTCTTGAAACTGCCACTACGTTTTTAGCGTTTTTAATAGCCAGCCATGACAGGTTTAATTCGTCTTTTTCTTCAAGATTTTCTCTGTAAATATCGTCAAAAACTTTTTCTCCGCAGTAACCGGAAAGCAATTCCTTTACGTCGTTTATCGGAAATCTGTCGAATGCGGCAGGAATCGGCGTGTGCGTCGTAAAAACGACCCTTGCCTTGACTTTATTTAAATCGTCCATATCTTTCATAAGTCCGGCTATTAACAGCGCCGAATGGCTTTCGTTTATATGGTAAAGAAAAGGCTTATAATTTAAAGCTTTTAACATTTCGTATCCGCCTATTCCGAGTATTATTTCCTGTTTAAGCCTCGTTAATCCGCCCTCTATGTAAAGGCGGTCGCATAATTTTCTTGTTTCAGGATCGTTTTCCGGAGTGTCCGGCGTTAAAAAATACGCGTCTATTTCGTTATTTCCCTTAGTAGATTCTACTACATATTTAAAAGCGGTTATCGTTACGTCTTTGCCCCCGATAGGAATTTTTATTTTTACGTTTGTAGGCTGCATATATTTTTCGATATCCCAATCTTGAAAAGAGTCCATTTGTTCGCCGTCGTTAGAGAGTTTCTGTCTTATAAAACCGTTCTTCCATAGCAAAGTTATGCATACTGCGGGAATTTCGAGATCGGCAAAACTTTGCAGCGTATCTCCGGCAAGAATTCCGAGTCCGCCGCTGTATGTGGGAATTCTGCTGTCCACTCCGCACTCCATAACGAAATATGCTATCATAATAGAATTTCTCCTGTTATATATTATTTTTTGTATAATCGATTTTGCATTATATATTATTATAATTACTTTATTAAATCAACATATTTAATGTTTTTTAATTTTTATATTTTTTACGCCGATAGCCGCAATTCCGCCGATTACGCAAAGATATCCGAGTGCAATAAAGACGTCCCCGTAAGCTCCGATTAAAGAAAATTCGCTTATCATATAATCAAAAATTTTAACTGAATTATACGGATAAATTATTGCCCTTACGACGGAACTCCCCCTGCTTATTAAATCTCCCCTTAAAAAATTAATTATACCGTGATATTTGCTGAAATTATAATTTATATCCCTTGCATACTGATTTAAATGGTATATCTGCCGTACGGCCAGCTCTTCCCCGGACCAGGCTATTCCAAAAGACGCTCCTATCTGAAATAATACGTTGTATAGGGCGGAAGCATCCGGAATTTGTTCAAATTTTGCCGAATTTATTACGGTCATCATAACAGGAGCGTTAATAAGTCCTACTCCTATACCTCTTAAAAACTGATTATTTATCAAAAAAGGAATGGATGTATGAAGCGAAATATTGCCGAGCGAAAAATTTGCCGCCGCAAAAATCAGCATGCCCGCAAGCATTAAATATTTCGGTCCGTATTTATCGGAAATTTTCCCCGCTATAGGAGAAGCAATCGCAACCGCTATAGCAAAGGGCGCCATTAAAAAACCCGCATGCATTGCGTTATAATTAAGTATATTTTCTATGAATATAGGCAGAAGAAACATAGTGCTGAAAATACCGCCCGCCCTTATCATATTAACTAAATTTCCGGCAACGAAATTTCTTGTTTTAAAAAGCGAATAATCCATTAAGTGTTTTTTTGAAAAAATTTCGACGACTATAAAAAGTATAAACGATACAGCGCTTATAAGCTCGTTAAGCCTTATTATGGAAGAATCCCACTCTAATGTCTGTCCTTCGTTAAGTACGTATAAAAGTGTTCCAAGACATATAGCTATCAGAAAAAAAACCGATAG
>JAJZLA010000152.1 GCA_021803845.1 bacterium
CTATTTCGCGTCTGCCTTTTTTGAAATTTTTTTTAATAATTCTGTATCCTATTTTTTCTAAAAACTCTGCCGCAACCGCTTCTCCTTCGTCTCCTTTAGCTTTATTTAAGAACTTGCCGTTCATCGTTTTATCGTCTATATTTAAATTCATTTTATGCATTAATTAATTTACGTATTAATATAACATATATTATATGCTATTATATAATAATCATCTTTAAATATATATATTAAATCTTATTAAATATCAAAATTTAAAGGTTTTCCTGTGAATTTCCGTTAAACCGTATTTTCTAATATTTTTTTTATGTTCGACGGTCGCGTAACCTTTGTGTTTTTTAAAACCGTATTCCGGATATTTTTCATCGATGTCCGCCATTAGTCCGTCCCTAAAAACCTTAGCAATTACTGAAGCGCAGGAAACGACTTTTACCCTGTCGTCGCCTTTTATTACCGGTATTACTTTTAATCCCGAAATATCCGATAAACCATCCGGCGCTACCGGACCGTCTATAATTACGATGTCGGGCTTTACCGATAAACCGTCAAAAGCTCTTTCCATCGAAAGCATAGCCGATTTAAGAATATTAATTTTATCTATTTCTAAATTGGAAGCAATGCCTATCGAATAAGATACGGCGGAACTTAAAATAATCTTATAGAACTCATTTCTTTTTAACTCGGTTAACTGTTTGGAATCCTTTATACCGGAAGGAATTTTATTTTTATCTATTATCACCGCCGCCGATACCACGGGACCTGCAAGGCAGCCTCTGCCGGCTTCGTCTATTCCACATATTGTTAACGGCATAAAAATATAATTAATTTTAAATTAAATAATTAAATTTGCACAGTACATAATTCGGTCAATTTTTTATGCCCGAAAGAAAATCTAAAAAAGCATCAATTCTTTCAACGCATCTTTTTTTTCCGAGTGAAAATATCATCTCGTATATAGGAGGGCTGACTTTTTCTCCGGTAAAAGCAAGCCTTATTATCATGGCTTTTTCTTTCATCGTCCATCCGTTTTGCGAAAGAAAATTGTTAAACGAGTTTTTTATAGATTCTATAGATGTTTTTAGTCCGTCGATATTTTTTTCGTTTATAAAAATTTTATCGTCAAGAGCAATTATAAAATCCCTAAAGGCCGACAGAAAATCTGCATCATTTTGATTGCAATTAAACTCGTTAATAACGCCGACATTATACTCAATGGTTTTATTTAAGAAAAAATCTAATTTATGCCTTAATTCGACCAAAGTTTTGGAACGTGTTTTAAGGGAATCGACGAGCGCCGCCGTTTTTACGTCTTCGTTCAGCCTGGCTTGCGAATCTTCCAATATATCATTTATAAGGCTTATTAAGGCAAAGGGGTTTTTAGATTTTATATAATGGGAATTAAGCCATAATAATTTTTCGGTATTAAAAATAGCGGCGGACTTGCTTATGTTTTTTAAATCGAAAAATTTTATAATTTCATCCATAGAAAGTATTTCGTCGTTACCGTGGGACCAGCCGAGCCTTATAAGGTAATTAACTAAAGCTTCCGGTAAAAATCCTTCTTTTTTGTACTGAATGACGGAGGTAGCGCCGTGCCTTTTAGAAAGCCTTTTACCGTCGGGACCTAGTATCATGGAAACATGTGCAAATTCCGGCGTTTTAAAACCTAATGCGTTATATAGCATTATCTGTTTAGGCGTATTGCTGACATGGTCGTCGCCTCTTAGTACATGCGTTATTCCGGACAGAGCATCGTCTATAACTACCGCAAAGTTATAAGTAGGAATTCCGTCTTCCCTCACTATTACGAAATCGTCTATTTCTTTGTTTTCTATGGTTATAACCTGATTTCTTATTAAGTCTTTAAAAAACGCGGCGGATCCGGTTTCTCTGTTCACTTTAAACCTTATAACGTGCGGCGTTTTTAAAATTTCGGCGTCAGGCTTTAATTCCCGGCATCTGCCGACGTACATAGGTTTTTTATTTTCGGCTATAAGTTTATTTCTGTCTTCTTCCAACAGCTCTTTTGAGCAAAAACAGTAATAAGCCTTTCCTTCTTTTAAAAGTTTATCGACGTAAGAATTATAAATGTTAAGACGTTCCGATTGATGCAATATTTCTTCGTCAGGTATAATAGACATCCACTTAAGGCTTTTTATTATATCTTCTTCAAATATTTTTTCGGAACGCTCAAAATCCGTATCTTCAATTCTTAAAACAAATTTTCCGCCGTTATGTTTAGCATAAACATAGTTAAAAAGAGCCGTCCTTGCTCCGCCTATATGCAGATAGCCCGTAGGACTCGGAGCAAATCTTGTTTTTATTGTATCCATATAAATGTTAAGGGAGTTTATTTAAATATATTTAATATATAACGATAGAAGAATATCCGACTACGCTTGAATAATCGCCGGTAACTTCTCCAGAATTGGTATATCCTATAAGTTTTGCTTTGGTTCGTCCGGCCATTTTGGCAACATTAAGCATTATAGACGCTGGAATAAAACCGCACATCGTAATATCGTTTAATCTGACTTTTTCGTACAGTCCCTGAGAATTTAAATCCAGTATTTCTTTTATTGCGATATCGTCTTTATATTTTGCCGACTCGGCCGGTTCGTAATGAGTCATATCGGAACTTGCGACTATTAAAACATCGTCTATTAAATCTAATTTTTTTAAAGCGTTATATATAGCTTTTGAAGCGTTAACGACGTCGTTGTATCTGATAAACGAAATAACTATGGGGACTATTGAAAAATCCTTTTTAAAATTGTATAAGAGCGGAATCTGAACTTCGACGGAATGCTCCCTTAAATGAGCCTGCTCGTCGGCAATAAAAGGACTGTCTGCATCGTCGATAATAGCGTCGGCGAGTTTTGAATTAATCGGAACGGAAAAATCTTTAAAATCGTATTTTCCTTTATTCATTACCGAATAGTCAGCTCCCATACCGGTATGGTTCGGACCTATAATGATTATATTGTTTTTTATGCCGATACTGGAATAACCCTCGTAAGCAATTTTTCCGGAATATACGTAACCGGCGTGCGGCGATATAATGCCGAATGCGTCTATTTTTTTGCCTGCAACCGGTATATCGGCTTTAAAGGAATCTATGAAATTATTTATGTTATTTAATCCTTCCGGATAAAAATAACCCATTGCCACGGCTTTTCTAATCAATTTAAAACACCTTCCTATATAAATTATACCGCAAATTTATAAGTTTACTACTCAACGTAAATCAAAGTTTCATCCGGATTTACGCTGTCCCCTTCTTTTATGTATATCTCTTTAACCGTTCCGTCTATGGGAGTATGTATTTCGTTTTCCATCTTCATCGCTTCTACTATTAAAACCGTATCGCCGGCTTTAACCGTATCACCGGCTTTAACCATAACTTTAGTAATTCTTCCGGGCATAGGCGCATAAACGTCGCCTTCTCTTTTAGGCGAAGGTCTTTTTGACCTCGCTATGCTTTCGCCCACTATTTCGCCGCCGGCGCTTGGAACTATTTCTGTAAGAGATTCTATTACGACTTCTTCGAGGGTGCCGTCCACGTTTAAAAAGAATGGCCTTTTTTGATCTGATTTATGGCCGACTCCGGCAATTTTTATTTTATAACTTTCGCCGTGAACGGTAACGATAAATTCGCTCGGAGCCAGTCCTCCATCTTTTGCAAGAATATAAGAATCTGAAACTTCAGGCGTTATATTATTGCCTTCGGATAAATTTTTTAAAGCATCCGCATCGGTGGGCTTTGAATAATCGGGAAGACTGCCTTCTTTTCTTGCTTTAAAAAATTCTAAAGCTATATTCGGAAATAATACGTAAGACAAGAAATCCTCTTCGCTTATATCGAACTCTTTTATATCTTTATATTCCTTCGACATTTCCGGTTCTAATAAATCTGCAGGCCTTACGGTTACAACTTCCTCGTTTCCCAGCACCTTTTTCTGTATCTCCGGATTAATTTCGGCGGGCGGTTTCCCATAATAGCCTTTTAGATAGTTTTTAGTTTCGCTCGTGACGACTTTATATTTTTCTCCGGTTATTACGTTAAGAGCGGCTTGCGTTCCAACAATCTGCGAGGAAGGAGTTACAAGCGGAGGATAACCGAAATCTTCCCTGACCTGAGGCACTTCATAAAGCACCTCTTCCATTTTATCGAGCGCATTCTGATCCTTAAGCTGGCTTGCCAAATTTGACATCATTCCGCCGGGAACCTGAGTAACGATAACATCGGTATTAATATTTGTATATTCGCTTTCTAAAGAAGCGTATCTTTTCCTGATGATTCTAAAATAATCTGCAACTTCTTTTAGTTTTTCAAAATCAAGGTCAACGTCATAACCCATCTCTAATAAAGTAAAAGCTATCGACTCGGTAGGAGGATGCGAAGTTCCGCAAGACATAGAAGATATTGCCGTATCTATAATATCCGCTCCCGCTTCTACTGCTTTAAGAAGCGACATTGAAGCAAAACCTATAGTGGAATGGGAATGAACGTGAATGGGCAGACTTATTTTTTTCTTTATCATAGATACCAAGTTATAAGCGTTTGCAGGAGAAAGCAATCCAGCCATATCTTTTATGCATATAGTGTCTGCGCCCATATTTTCAAGTTCGACTGCCATTTGGGTAAAAAGCTCGTTTGTATGAACGGGGCTAGTAGTATAGCATATTGTAGCTTCTACTATCTTTTTTTTCTTTTTTGCGACTTCTACCGCCTTTTTAATGTTTCTGAAATCATTTAGGGAATCAAAAATTCTAAATACGTCTATACCGTTATCGGCGCTTAAAGAAACAAATCTTTCTACTACGTCGTCGGCATAATGCCTGTATCCGACTAAATTTTGACCTCTTAAAAGCATCTGAAGCCTTGAATTTTTATAAGATTTCCTTAATCTTCTAAGCCTTTCCCACGGGTCCTCCTTTAAAAACCTTAGACACGAATCAAAGGTTGCTCCTCCCCATACCTCAAGCGACCAGAATCCTATATTGTCCAAAACGTTAGCTATCCCAAGTATATCCGGCGTAATCATTCTTGTAGCTAAAAGAGACTGGTGCGCATCTCTTAAAACTGTTTCCATAACGCCTATTTTTCTTATGTAAGTTTTTTCTTCCATATATTAATACCTTCCTTTTAATTTCATTTAAATTCCGTAATAAGCCGCAATAGCAGCCGATATTGCAAGTATTCTGTCGAAAGGATCTTTCTGCAGTTTATAATCCCTTAAATAAAGTCTTTCGTCTATGAAGTGCGTATCGAAATTTCCTTTTAAAAAATCAT
>JAJZLA010000153.1 GCA_021803845.1 bacterium
TAATGTCGGGCTGAAAAACGTTTTTTTCGTCTATGTAAACGTCTATAGGGGCATGTAAAACTATACCCGATTTATTTGCTTTTGCAAAGCCTATCAAAATGAATTCTAAATTTTTTGAAATAGTCTGGTGGTAGCTGTTCGGCGACGGCGACATTATTAATTCTCCTTCGATAAGTTGGTAAGGGCTTCCCTCGGGAAGTTTAAGGTAGTCTTTAAACGTATAAATTCCGGTATTAATATCGTCAGGATATATTTTTCTTAAAGCGTAACCCATAGTAATAATCGTTCAACGTTTAATTTTTAGATTAATTTAATTAATATGAATTTAATATAAATATAAAGAGTAGCAGCTTATTCGCTTATTCGCTTATTGAATATTTTTGCCTTACTGCAATATAATAATCATATCATAAATTATATCATAAAATAAAAGATTAATCGGTTAAAAAATACGGTCTGATTTATTTATTCCGTTACTGCCCCTTAATACCCGCTGCCTTTCTTCTCTTACGGATTGGTAACGTACTTATATCCTTCCTTCCTCAGTTCGTAAACCTTTAAAAGTCCCATGGGAACGGGAGTTACCCCTTTTATGAGAGTCGCTCTTACGAGGTTGTTAAGAATCATGGCATTGTAGCAGATGTAGAACTTTACGCCCTCTTTGGAATATTTATGGATGTAGACTGCCATAGTCTTATCGGTATTGTTCATAAGAAGGGATATGACGCCGTAGAAGACTACGGCAAGCTTTACTTTTTCGTGGTGAAGGCGGGTATATCTTAAGATGTAATATATGTTGCCGAAGGTTTCCATTACGTTTTGCAGCTGATTTCCGGATATGCCGGAGACCATTTTTATAGTCCCTAACTTTTTAAGCTTGCCGTGAAAAGAACCCACGGTGTCTATAGGGACGGGAAGGAAAGGGGAAACGCACAAAAAGCGAACGGGCTTTTTTTCTTATTACGCCGGTTAATTTAATAGGCGAATTGATTAAAGTAAAAAAGTTCTTAGGCATAATGGGGCTCCTTTTAAAATATTTAATTTTTAATATTTAATTTAATAAAGCTATTGGTTGTTTTTGTTTTTTTAACTATGTTATAAATTTAATAAATTTATAAATGCTATTAATGTTATAAGCAATTTTTGTGCCATACTGCCAAAAAGAGGTAAAACTGCGGGAAGCGGGAAACTAAAACGGATATTTTAATTGGTGATTTACGGCTTAACGGCAGATTAGGACTGGAAAGGAACGGAAAACGAAATAAAAAAAGGGGGGATGTATGTTGGAGTTAAATCGGTTTATGGCTTAAGGTGGGATTAATTTTTGCTAACTAAGTTGGCTAACTAAGTTGGCTAATTGATAACTATAAGTTGGTAGAATGAGAACTTTTCCGGCTTGAAAGAAACGAACTGATTTATTTTTATATCTCCCTTTTTCGGCATTTAATCAATTATAATTTTTGCATTATGAATGTTTTGCCAGGAAACAATATCTATATCTTTATATTTTTTCGTATCGTTTCCGCCGTATATCAGGTATTTTTCGACTTCTGAGCCGGTCAAGCCACTTAACGCATTCATATTTTTAAAAAAATCTTGATTAATCGTTTGAGATAATTTTACTTCTATGGATTTTAATTTTATTCCGGCATCGAAAATAAAATCTATTTCGTAACCTTTGGTATCTCTTAAAAAATATATGCTTTCGTCCAATCCCCTATTGTAAAGCGTTTTTAGCAGTTCGGAAAAAACAAATGTTTCAAAAATCTGCCCTTTAAGGGGATGGACGTCTATATGGCTTTTATTTCTTATACCGAGAAGATAGCATAGAAGACCGGTATCTATAAAATAAAGTTTCGGAGATTTTATAAATCTTTTGCCGTAGTTTTTGAAGTATGGATTAGAAAATTTTATAATATAACTAGTTTCCAATAACGACAGCCACTGCTTTATAGTGTTATGGGAAAGCCCGCAATCGTTTCCGATAGAAGACAGGTTTACGACCTGCCCCGTCCTTGAAGCGCAGATTTTTAAAAATAATTCAAATTTATTTAAATCGGATATGCGGAGCAAATCCCTTATATCCTTTTCTAAATACGTCGATATATAAAAACCGTAATTCTCGGAAGGATTTAGATTTAAATTATAAACATTCGGATAAAATCCCTTATATATAAATTCGTATAATTCAGATGAAACTCCGTATTCTTCCAGTTCAAAAACGGATAAAGGCAAAAGATGGATAATTGCCGTTCTTCCCGCAAGAGACTGGGATATTGAGGATAAAAGCAGTATATTTTGGCTACCGGTTATTATAAATTCCCCGGGCAGTTTATGCTCATCGACGATTACCTGCAGATAAGACAGCAGTTCGGGCACTCTCTGGACTTCATCGATTACGGCGCCGTTTGCGAAACTGCTAAAAAAACCCTTAGGGTCGTTTGACGCAAACATTCTGGTTTCAGGGTCTTCGAGATTAACATATTTTTTCAAAGGAAATAAAGATTTGCATAAAGTAGTTTTTCCGGACTGCCTGGGACCTGTTATAGTTATTACCGGATACTGTTTCGATAATTCAATAATTTTTACGGATGCTTCTCTTTTTATCATAATATATCTATTATATAATGGTTGAAATAATTTGTAAATATAATTGACAAATTATTCAAGTGGCTGCGAAATTAAAATAGGAAGCAGGATTGTTTACTGGTCTCCCATATTAAGGGTATTTCCGGAGGCCTCTACCATACATTATTAATTCTCCTTAGATAAGTTGGTAAGGGCTTCCCTCTGGAAGTTTAAGATAGTCTTTAAACGTATAAATTCCGGTATTGATATCGTCTGGATATATTTTTCTTAAAGCGTAACCCATAGTAATAATCGTCCCGCGTTTAATTTTTAGATTAATTTAATTAATATAAATATTAATATAAATTGAAAGCTAATCTTAGTTAATTCGTATTAAGTTCGCTTTTATATTTAAGACATTGAGTTAAATTTAATGTTAATGTTGCAGTTACAGTTAAAGCTAAAAGTTACAGTTAATGTTAAAGCTATTTGCGGCTTAGCCGGCGAAAAGACCGCCGTAAGCAATATAATCTAAAGTAAAATAAATTTGGGACTCAAATTAATTACTACCTTAATTTGCTTAAAAATTACGGTATTTATAATATGCGGCGCATGCGCCTTCAAAAGATACCATACATGCCCCTACCGGATTTTCCGGATTGCATGCTTTCCCGAACAGCGGGCAGTCGTCGGGTTTGGACTTGCCTTTTAATATTTCCCCGCATTTGCATGCGGCGTTTTCTCTGCCGGTTTGACTCGATTCCGTTTTTAAACGTAACTCTTTTAATTCTTTGCTAAAAACGTATTCGGCGTCGAAATCTTTAAATTCGTCCCTTAATTTTAAACCGCTTTTAGGAATATTACCGAACCCTCTCCATTCAAATTCGTCTCTTAAAGTAAAATATTTATTTACAAGCGCCTGCGCTTTCATATTTCCGTTTTCTTTGACTGCCCTTTTATACGCAATTTCGACGTCCGGCCTGTTTTCGTTAATCTGCCTTGCTATTAAAAGAACTCCGCTTAAAATGTCGTAAGGCTCGAATCCGGCTATCACTGCCGCCTTGCCGTATTTATCCGGAATATCGTTATAAATGCCGCTTCCTGTCATAACGCTGACGTGTCCGGGACAGATGAAGCCGTCTATTAAATTATCGCCGGAATCTAAAATTGCGTTTATGGGGGGAGGCACGAGAACATGGTTGACGTGAAACAAAACATTATTTATGCCTCTCGATATAACTTCTTCGAGAAGAGCCGCAGTCATAGGGGTCGTCGTTTCAAATCCTATAGCGAAAAAAACTATTTTTTTATCTTTATTTGCTTTATCGAGGGCAATTTTTATAATATCAAGGGGGGAATACACCATCCTTACATCTTTTCCTTTTGCGCGCTCTTTTATCAGAGAGCTATCGGTTCCGGGAACACGCATCATATCGCCGTATGCCGCAAGTATAACGTCCGGCGAATCCGCAATTTCTATCGCCTCGTCTATTCTTTTAACGGGCATCACGCAGACGGGACACCCTGGTCCATGAAGAAAATTTATTTTATCTTTAAGGATGGTATGTAATCCGTACTTCATAATGGAATGGGTATGTCCGCCGCATATTTCCATTATATTTATAGTTTTTTTAACTTCGGAATCTATAACGTACGCCAGTCTGCTTATGTCGTCTTTTCTTTTAAAATCGGAATATAATTCCATTGTTGAATGTACTAAATGATGCGTGCATTAAAATTTTTATTAAATTTAGGCAGTGCAATATATTTTTCTACTGCGCCGTTTTGTTTTCTATCTCCCTGAATAAATTAAGGCTTTCGGCCGCTTCTTTTTTGTCTATTTTCTGCATTGCGTAGCCGACGTGTATGAGCAGATAATCGCCTATGACTGCGGGCTCTTCCAGAAGCATCGTAGAAACGAGCCTTTTAGAACCCATAGTATCTACTATAACGGTGCTTTCGTCTTTTATTTCTATGACTTTGGAAGGAATCGCAAGGCACATCTGTTTTTTTTAATCCTTTTTAATAATATGCTTATTTTTATTAATTATATCAATTCTTTTTAGATTATATCATATTTTTAATTTGTTAGTATTTGAGACGGTGCAGGAATTTAGTTCCTGCACCTTAACTATGCGGAAACGGTAAGCGATAAAGCGGAAAGCAACAGGTTGCTTTTAAGGCGCTTATTAATAACCGTTATACGGGCAGAACCGTGCTTCCCCACGATTCATTGATGCTTTCTGCCGCCGCAAGGTAAAATGCAAGAACGGCGGTAATAAGTCCGAAATATCCGCCGACTACGTTTATAATAGCCGTTCCCGTCCAGGCGCCGATAGCAAGCAGATAAAAAGTAGCGGTAAGAAATAAAAAAACCAGCATAAGAGCCTTGTTTTTTTTTAAAGACGCAACCCACATAAACATCGTGAACAATCCCCACAAGAACAGATACCAGCCTACAAACGCCCCGGTTACGCCTTTCGACAGGAATAAAACGAACAGGGCGAAACTCCACCAGAACGAACCGTAACCGCAAAACGCGACAGTGCCAAAACTGTTGCCTCTCGGCATTTCCATAATACCGGCGGCGAACTGTGCCGTACCGCCGAAAACAAAAGCGCATGCAAGAACCATCGGCATGTTTGCGCCCGAAAACCACCCGACGTTAATCATGCTCAGCAAAAAAGTCGTAAGCGCAAACCCCGAAAGTCCAAGCGGAGCCG
>JAJZLA010000154.1 GCA_021803845.1 bacterium
TTATAAATTAAGCAGGATAATCGAGAAAACGGAAATAGAAATGGAAGGGCGCTATCATTTTAATACCGTCATAAGTTCTTCTATGGAGTTAATTAACGAATTTAACGACTTTATAACCGGCGAAGACTTTAAAAAAGATGTTATGAGCAAAGCCGATAAATATTTGCTTAAGTATTTTTTAAACTCCGTTATTTTAATACTGTATCCTTTTATTCCTCATGTCTGCTCCGAAGCGTTCGAAATATTAAATGCTTCTTTTATAGAAAACGGGCCGTGGCCCGAAAAAATTGATGCCGGTTATGTGCCGGAAAATTGCAATATAGCCGTGCAGGTAAACGGGAAAATGCGCGACCTTATAGTTGCGGATATAAATTCGGATGAATCTGCGGTGCTTAAGATTGCATTGGACAGCGTCAAAATAAAAAAATACGTCGAGGATAAAAGTCTTATTAAAAAAACAATATACGTTAAAAATAAATTGTTGAGCATAATAATATGAAAAATAAACTTATACTTTTTGTTTTTATTTTATTTGCCGCCGGTTTTTCCACCTCCTGCGGGTTCAGGATTTTAAACGGAAAAGAAGGTTCCGTTAAGAAATATAACGATATCTCGCAGATATACATAAAACCTTTTAAAAATTTAACCTATAAGAGCGGGGCGGGGGTATATTTTTCCAATAATATCGCAAATTATCTTAACGTACAATCCGATATGTTTACATCCAATAAAAACGACGCGCTTTACTATTTAACGGGGAAGATTACCTCTATACAGAACAGCGTAATGTCTTATACCGGAGTTGCCGCGGCGGTGGATTACATGCTCACCGTAAAAGTGACGGTGAGCATGTACGGCACTAACGGGAAGATAATTTTCAGGAATGCAGGTTTTTCTTCTGGGGCAACATATTATAACTATATTAATCCGCTTACCGCGCATAAACAGGAAAAAATGGCGATAGAAACGGCATCTAAAAGAATCGCCAGAAAAATCGTAATATACATAGAAACTAAAAAATTAACCTCATACTAATCCAATCCTCTTATTTTCTTATATATAATAAGAGTAATTTTTGCGAATGAATAACCTAAAATGCCGCCGGCGATTACGTCTAAGGGGTAATGCTCTCCGTCGTAAACGCGTGAAAAGGCGACCGCAAACGCAAGAATATAAAATAATTTTTTGTGTTTCGGAAATATATAAGAAAGAGCTACGGCGAGCGAGAAAGCGGTTACGGAATGGCCTGAAGGAAAAGACCGTTCGGTCAGATGCCTCCCCAGCAGGTTTATATGTACAGCGCCCGTTTTTATCAGTTCGTGGAGGGCTACTACCGGCCTGGGCCTGTTTACGGCTCTTTTTATTATTATATCGAATATACCCGGGACGATTTGAGTTAAAAAAAGCAGAAGAAACGATTCTTTAAATTTAGGACGATTATAAAAATAAACATAAACGAGGACAAGCCAGTATGCAACCCAGCCGTTGCCCAAATATGTAACGGCTCTCATATTATCGTTCAATAAAGAAAAGTGAAAGTTGTCGTTTATCAACAAAAAAAGGGCGGTATCTAAACGGAGAATATGGGAAAGCATAAATTTTATGTTTTGATTTTATGGTTTATTAAGATATAATTTTAATAGAATAATTTGCTAAGTGCAACAATAATTATGCTTATAGGCACTAAACAATAACAAAAAGGGGCATTGAGATATGCAGGCGGTCATAATGGCAGGAGGTTTCGGAACAAGGCTTAAGCCTTTAACTAATAACGCTCCGAAGCCGATGATACATATCGCAAACAAACCGATGATGGAGCATGTCGTTAATCTCCTTAAAACATACGGCATTAACGATTTAATTGTCCTGCTGTACGTCCAACCCGAACTAATAAAAAATCATTTTAAAGACGGAGCCGATTTCGGCGTAAGGATAGAATACGTTATTGCCGAAGAGGATTATGGGACGGCGGGGGCGGTAAAAAATGTCGAAAATATAATAAAAGAAGACGACTTTGTCGTAATAAGCGCGGATATCATTACCGATATTAATTTAAGCAGGCCTATAGACTTTCATTTAAGCAGGAAAAGCGACGCCACGATAGTTCTTACGAGAGTCGAAAATCCACTTTCTTTCGGGATAGTAATTACCGACAGCGAAGGAAGGATTACCAAATTTCTCGAAAAACCGACATGGTCCGAAGTATTCAGCGATACCATAAATACCGGAATTTATATTTTAAATAAGTCGGCATTAAAAATGATTCCCGAAAAAAGCGAGTTCGATTTTTCTAAAGACCTTTTTCCTATGCTTTTGAAAGAAAATAAAAATCTTTTCGGACATATATCGTCGGGCTACTGGAAGGACGTAGGCACCCTTTCCGAATACAGGCGGAGCCAGTTGGAAATTATAGCCGGAAAGATAGATTTGAATATCGAGGGAGAATACATTCCCGGTAAAAATTTAAAAATAGGCGCTAAGAGCATTATAGACATAAGCTGCGACGCCGAAAATTCCATATTCGGAAAAGACGTTCATATTCTTCAGAACTGTAAAATAAAAAATTGCGTTATAGGGGATAACTGTACTATAGGGGAAGCCACACAGATAAGCGGTTCTGTTATAGGCAAGGGTTCGAAAATAGGCTCGAACTGCGATATACAGGAAGCAGTATTGGGATATAAAACGGCTGTGGGGAATAATGCTTTTATAGGCTCCGGCGCCGTTATATCCGACGTATGCCGTATAGGTAACGGCGCCGTTATAAATCCTAACGTCAAAATATGGCCTTATAAAAACGTGGAAGACGGTGCTGTATTATCTGAAAGTCTAATATGGTCAGATAAATGGAGCGCTAAAATATTCGGACAATACGGTATAACCGCTCTCGCAAATTTAGAAATTACCCCTGAGTTTGCGTCTAAACTGGGAGCGGCATTCGGGGCGACGATAGGCAAAAACAGGACCATTTCCGTATCCCGCGACAGCCATAAAACCTCCCGTCTTTTTTCAAGGGCCATTATGTCCGGCGTTCTTTCGGTGGGCGTCAACGTCAACGATTTCAGCGATACCCCTATTTCTATAGTCCGGTATCAGGCGAAACAGTTCAAAAGTTCCGGCGGCATACACGTCAGACAACATCCTTTCGATAAAAAACTTCTAAACATAAAATTTTTCGATTCAAACGGTTTAGATTTATCGACCCTAGGAGAACAAAAAATAGAAAGGCTGTTTTTCAGGGAAGATTATGCGAGAGTGGGTTCGGAAGATACGGGAGAGATATTTTATCCGACGCACGGAACGGAATATTATACCGACGGTTTTCTTAATACGATAGACGCCGATAAAATTATAAAGAGAAAATTTAAAATAGTCATAGACTATTCGTACGGAAGTTCAAGCAAGATTTTTCCAGCAATAATAGGAAAACTCGGTATAGACTCGGTCCATCTCAACGCAAATTTAGATCAGACCAAGATAACAAAAACGGAAAGAGAATTTAAAAAATCTCTTAAAGAGCTTTCGAGCATAGTCAGGTCTATTAACGCAGACCTTGGAATTTTTATAGATAACGGCGGTGAAAAGATTTATATATGCGACGAAAACGGCGATAATATCGACGGCAATACGGCTTTAACTTTAATGGCGCTTTTAGTTATGAAAACCGAAAAAAACGACAAGTCTATTACCATTCCGTCCAGGTCTTCTTTTAATATAACAAAATCTGCTAAAGATTATGACTTCGAAATATTTTTTGCCAAAAATTCTTCTAGCTGTCTTATGGAAAAATCGGCCAATTCCAATGTTTGCTTTGCGGGCGATAACGAGGGAGGATATATTTATCCTAAATTCATGCCCGCATTCGACGGAATGTATTCCGCGATAAAACTGCTTGAGATGCTTGCTAAGCTCAACACTTCGATTAAAAACGAACTTAGATATATAGAGCCTTCCTATTTTGAATACAAAAAAGTTCCATGCCCTACTGAATTAAAAGGTTTTATAATGAGAAAATTTTTTGAAAAATACGGCGGCGATAATGTTTTATTAATCGACGGAATAAAATTAATCAAACCCGGCGGGTGGGTTCTTGCATATCCGACCTCGGAAGGAGCTCATTTCGAGATATTTTCCGAGAGCAGGGATAAAGAAGAAGCTCTGTCGCTGCTAAACCAGTTTAATAACGATATAGAAAACTGGAAAAACGAAAGAGACTTAAGCGCCCTGTCGTAAGGTCAAAATTGTCGGTAAAAATTACCTGGAATACTAGCGTCATTCCCGCGCAGGCGGGAAAGTTTCAAAGAAACTTCACGAGTTTCGCCAGACGCGAGAGCGAAGCGGTAATCCAGAAATGTTTAAGCGCCGGTAGAAATTACCGGAAATATCTAAAAACATAAGAGGAAGGGAATGGCGGAAAAAAACGGCGGAAAAACTTTTGAAATCGAGTTCGGAACGTCAGGCTACAGAGGCAAAATTGCCGACGACTTCACTTATGAATCCGTCAAGCTTGTTTCGCAGGCGGTCTGCGATTTTTTAACGGAAAAATATAAAAGCTCTTTTCCGTCTAAAAAAATAATAATAGGCTACGATACGCGTTTTTTGTCCGAAGAATTTGCAAAAATCAGCGCCTGTGTCTTTTGCGCCAACGGTTTTAACGTAATTTTTGCCGATACCTTTACTCCTACGCCGGTTATCGCAATTAAAATATTAAAAGAAAAAGCTCTAGGCGCGGTCAACATTACCGCAAGCCATAATCCTTACAACTATAACGGCATAAAATTCTCGCCCGACTGGGGAGGGCCAGCTCTTCCCGAAGATACCGAAGTCTTAATGAAAAAATCCAACGAACTTCTTAAATCACCGCGGTATAATTATATGGATTTCGGCTCGGCAAAGAAAAACGGACTATTAACGGAAGAAGATTTTATAGGTTATTATACGGAACTCGTAAAATCAAAATTAGATTTAAAACTTATCGAAGAAAACTGCGGGAATTTATATCCGTTTATTACTTCCATGCACGGAACTTCCAAGGGCATGATAGGAAAGATTATCGGAGAAGCCGGATATGAATTCAAAGAAATATACGAGGAAAGGGACGCTTTTTTTGCTCCCGGTTTTGCTCCCGACCCGTCCGCGAAGAATTTAAAAGAGATGGGAAAGATGGTTAAGGAATATAATGAAGGCAAGTCTAAGAAAACCGCCATAGGGCTTGCGGCGGACGGCGATGCCGACAGATATGG